>JAJRPR010000160.1 GCA_024280655.1 Alphaproteobacteria bacterium
AATAGTGCGCCTAAAAACCCTATTGAAGAGCCAATGATTAAAACTGGTATTACTGAGACATAAAGGTTTGAGCGTTTAAAGCGAATTCTTAAAGGCAAGCCATGCACCCAATTATGCTGACCCGGCAGTTTCATTGGGAGGGCTCTTCCCATTTTATGCCGCCATAAAGAGCGTATTGCCTCATTGAGCATAATTAATCCAATGAAGCCTAAAAACACTAGATAGCCAACTGAAATAACTAAATCGATTTGGCCAGCATTTCTTAGAGCCGAAAAAGTATAGACCCCTAAAAATGCACCTATTACTCCTGATAATACGAGATAAAGCGCAAGGTGAAAATCTATTAAATTACGCCGCATATAACTTAGAGCGCCAGAGGTTGAAGCTGCCACAACTTGCCCACTAACGGATGCCACTGCAACTGGGGCTGGAATGCCAGAAAAAATTAATAATGGAGTGAGCAAAAATCCGCCCCCCACTCCAAACATTCCAGACAAAAACCCAACCGCACCGCCAATTCCAATAAGGAAAAATATATTAAGCGAGAGTTCAGCTATTGGAAGATAAATTTGCAATGAAATTACCTAAATAAAAATGAAATGTAATATAGCAATAAGCCTGTCTTTATGCGCTCGTCAACTTAGGGGCAAAATAAAGTGCCAAAAATATTTGTTCTAGTTTTATTTAATATAATTAAACAGGTTGCGATCCAAGTACTGCTAGCAGGCGTGGATTAACCTCTCCAGAAAGTGACATACCTGTTGCCTTCTCAAATTCTTTAATTGCGGCTCTTGTACGAGGTCCCATTAAACCATCTGGTTCTCCAACATCAAAACCAAGGCGCTTAAGTGCAGGTTGTACTTTTTCTACCACATTAGCACTTTTAATTTTTTGTCCGGGATTAAAATCTTTTGCCCAAGTACCTATTGGTGCAAAATTAGCCTTGAGATTAATTTTTTCTCTTTCCCAATTACTTATTTTTGTTTGTAATTGTATAACAATGTCAGAATTAAGCGAACGAGCTACATCATCTTTAGCTTTTAGCGCATCTTTGTCACCATTTTTAGCGGCTAATGAAAACCAGAAATAGGCAGTTTCTAAATCTTGTTTTACCCCAAGGCCACGAGCGTGTAACATACCAAGATTAAACTGACTATCGGTTAGCCCATACTTTGCCGCACGTTCAAACCATTCTGTAGCTTGTAAGAACTTTTGCTCGCCAAGTTCACCACCTGCATAAAGAGAAGCAAGATTGTGCATTGCCATTCTATTGCCAGCTTCTGCTGAACGAAGATACCATAATTTGGCTTGCTCATAGTTCCTTTCAACCCCTTTGCCGCTTTCATAAAGCCCGCCAAGACGTAAGCTAGCTGGAGCAAATCCATTGGCTGCTGCACGCTCAAACCAAATTGCAGCGCTTGCAAAATCTTGTTTAAGCGCTTTGCCCTCACCATAAATTGCTCCCACTTCAAATTGCGCACGAGGATCGCCATTAGCTGCTGCTTCTCTTAGAGCGAGGGGGCCAATTTTTTCATCTGGTAATTCCAGGGCAGTTTCTAGAGGATTAAAATCTTTGATAAATTTACTTGCATCAATTTCTATTAATTTGTCTTCATTATTTATTAAACTTGCTATGTCGCTAGCAACTTGTGTTTCACTTATAGTTTCTTGAGGTGAATTAGAAGTTAGGGACAGGGGTATTGCCTGATTAATAATGCGCACTTGGGAAATTGGTAATTCATCATTTTGGCCAATAGCGCCAGTGCTTGTATTATCAATCAGCACAAATGGCTCTGCACCAGAATCTAGTAATTCATTATCTTGGGTTTTTTCTTTAGGGATTATGGTATTTGCAGGTTCTTTAATAGTTGCAGGTTCTTCAATATCATTATTTTTGGCTAATTGAGGATTATCAGAAACATCGCCGCGCTTAGTTAGCAAGTTTAGAGACAAAACAATTACTACAACTAGCGCACTGGCCAATAAAAATGATCTTCGATATCTAGAAATAAAACTATTATTCTGAGGCACTATATCTTGTTCGACAGGAGGTTGCTCTAACTCAACATTTTTTGATGGTGCTGCAGATTTTGTTTGATCCTTGTTATTTTTTGTTAATCGCTTAAGCAAAGAAATAGGATTTAAATTTAATGTGCTCTTATCAGTTTGTAATGACTGATTATCTTTCTCATTAGCAATCTTTTCATTTTGCTCTTTTGGCTTGTTAGTAGATTTAGATAATCCATCTCTTTTGAAACGAGAAAGCCCTTTTGCAATAAAAGATTGCTTCTCTTCAACCTCTAACGGTTTATTTTGTAACATGGAGGCACGTCTTGCAGCTTCAATAAATGTATTTTTACTGCTGTTTTTTACTGGCTGATTAGTAAAATTATTAGTGCTTGCTTGTTCTATTTCAGTGCTTGCCTGTTCTATTCTTTGGTGAACTGGTGCTGCATTTATTGTTTCATGTTTTACTTCATGATTGAATGATGAAGGTGCATCTTGTTCAAAGATTGATTTTGGCTTAGCAGGCTTCTCATTCTTATGATTAATTGGGTTGTTGCTAGAATAACCACTTTTTAATTTGCTTTCAATTATAGCTGGTTTTTCATTAATTGGCTCTTTAGATGCAATAGTTACTTTTTCATCATTTAGCGGTGCGATTTCATTATTATCAAAATGCACTTCATTATTATTTTTTGTAACTTCGCCATGAATTATACTATCAAATTCTTTTGAAAGAGAGTGCCCCAGCTCTTCTTCATTTTCGTCGGAAAAATCATATTCATCATCGATAAGAGGGATGTTTTGTGTTTGATGATCATTATTAGAAAAATGCTCTGTTAGTTCATTATCAGTACTTGTTTTGTAATTATCTTCGCCATTATTTGGTAAATGACTTTCATTTGTATTTTGCTCTGCCTCAACTACTGTGTTTTGTTCTATATCTTCTTGCAGGCCTTCTTGCAGGTCTTTTTGTATATTATTTTGTGCAAAGCTCCTCCTAATATCTTCAAGCGCTAATTCAACATTTTGTGCACTATCATTAACCAGAGAATTGTTAAGTTTACTTTGCAAGGTTTTTGAGGTTTGTTCGCTTTTTAGGGGCGCTGGTTGTTTTAAGGGCGCTTGCTGTACAATTATATTTTCTTCATTTGTGCCTGTTTCATTAATTATTGCTTCAAGTTTTGCAAGCCTATCATCGACCTGCTCAATACCATATTGCACATTATTAAAACTCTCATCACTTGTTTGATCTTCAAATACCTTTGATAATTGTGATATTTTTGTAGCGATTTCTTTTAATAGGGCAGGGTTAGCACTATTGTTGTTAAAATCTGATTGAGTTGAAGAAATTGCTTCATTAGCTTTTTTTGTAATAATGTCTAATTGTTCATTAGTATGATTGCTATTTGAAATTAATTGTTGGACTTGCCCCTCTAGTCGTTCAATAGATTTTTTGCTTGGATTTTCTTTGATATTATCGCTTAATTCTTTAATCCGCATTTCTAATTTTGAAAAATTTGGATCAAGGGCTTGGCGAATATTCTCATGCAACGCCACAAGCTCAATTTGCAACTCACCAATAACTTCATCTTGGTTTTTAACTTGTCCAATAGCTTTTGTAAGCGTGTCAATTCGTGATAGGACATCAGAAATATTATTGTCCGACCTGCCATCATTTAATTGCTCTGAAATTATAGCTGTCTGAGCTGAAATAGTGCCCATTTCTTGAAATAATCGCTCAATATCTTGCGGGGAAAGGTTGAGGTTTTTCTCTAAAACATCAATCCTTTCAAAAACGCTAGCAACAGATTCTTTAATTGCAGCTAAGCCATCTTCAAAATTATTTCCTAAAGATGCGCTCTTATTAGTATCTTCATGAGAATTTTTCTCATGAATTTGAGAAATTTGCTCAACGTTTTGCGCTTGGAGTTTTGAGAGTTGCTCAATATTTTGTGATAGACTATCTAAGCGCTTATTCAAATTTTTATAATTCACCTCAGGTGCGTCATTGAGTGTTTGAATTATATTCTCTATTTGATTTTCAAACTGCTTAAAACTGCTACCCTCTACAACAGCGCTTGTTAATTGCTCAATAACTTGAGCTAATTGGTCTACCTGATTAGTTATTTGTTGTAATTCTGGATTTACTTGAGATGAATAGCCAAGCGATCCCTCAAACTGCTCAATACGCGATGAGATGGAGCTTAATGTTTGAGAAAAATCATCAAAGCGCTGTTCATTATTATGATTTGGCATTTGAGGAGAATTAGAGGGTCGTGCATTTTGATAGTTTGGAGCTTGTTGCGAGGTTTGTTGATATTGTGGCTGAGAATAGTTTGGTATATTATTGTTTGGCGAATTATTCCTCGAAAGTGATACCTGACTCTCAACCTGCCCCAATAAAGATACTAAATTAGCACGCAAAGCCTGCCAATTATTTGAGCCATCGTCTTCATTTGAGCTTTGCAAACCGCTATGTTGCGCATTTGGTTGAGAGGGGTTGCTATAATGATTTGGTGAGCTTTGCTCCCCTTGAGGGTCTCTCCAATTATTATGAGCTTGTTGGCGCATTATATATCATTCCAAAACAACATAAATAATTAGGCCACATATTTGCAACCTATTCAGCACTACTTTTGATAAAACAAGGTAAATAATGGGTTAATTACTGTCGCATTTTGGCACCAAAGGGGATATTATTGGTATTTAATTTGCTAAAATATGTTATTTAGCAAAAAAAGTGAACTTTCTTAAGTAGTTGTTTTCCACAAAACCAATTAAAACCTTGATTATTCAACCAGCTTAAGGGAGCTTGGCATTGATAAATCAAGATAATTTGGTTTGAAATACATATAAAAAATAAAATAGGGGAATATAATGCTTAAAGAATTCAAAGAATTTGCTCTTAAGGGCAATATGATGGACATGGCTGTTGGTATCGTTATCGGCGCAGCTTTTGGCGCTATTATTAAATCATTGGTTGATGATGTATTAATGCCAGTAATTGGACTATTTGCTGGAGACATTGATTTCTCATCTTTGGTATGGGGTCCTGTAAATATCGGCCTATTCATTAATGCTATTGTTGCTTTCGTAATTATTGCATTTGTATTATTTATGATCATTAAAGGCATGAATTCTATGAAGCGCAAAGAAGAAGAAAAAGCGGCCGAGCCAGTAGCTCCACCTGCTCAAGAAGTCCTTCTTAGCGAAATTAGAGATCTACTTAAGAAGAAATAAGGTATAGGAATTATTTCTTCTAGTTAAATTCATCACGCTCCATTTATGGGGCGTGATTTGCTTTGTTAGCAACTTCTTAGCCTCCTTGACATCTTACATAGGAATATATACCTATATTAATGGGTATTCGTACCTACGTGAAATCCATCTCGCTTTGAGATAATACCTATTGCAAATTGCTCAGGTGATTCTCCCAATAGGATTATTTCTACGGTTGAATTATTGCCCTCATTTTCAATGATGAAAATGAGGCAATCTTTGGGAATAAATTGTTAGGGGCTAAAATGACTATGAATGAAGAAATATATTATCACTCATTTTTTAATAGAGATAGGCTGGTTCACATTGTTGATCCTGATTTAGGGACTTGTGAGGCAATGAGTGTTTTATTTCGCCTTGAGGGGTTTCAAACTAGTTTTTCACTAGATAGAGAAGGGCTTTATAGTGCGCTTAAAAACAGAAACCCTGATGTAATAATTCTTAATTTACATATTGATGGGCAAGATGGTTTTGTAACTCTTGCTAAAATTAAGGCAATGCGTACGGGAACGCCTGTTTTTCTAATTTCTGACATTAATGATGTTGATAGTGCTGTTCATGCCATGAAAATTGGCGCAACAGATGTGGTAACTAAGCCAATAGATAGTGAAAAATTTGTTCGCCTAATTCGTGATGCCTTGCGCCGTGATGTGCATCTTGGCGCAGTGCAGGGCGGCCGTCGCCCTATTGAGGTTCGTGGGTTTAACCAGCTTACACCACGTGAGCGTGAAGTATTACAACTAATTACTAACGGGCAATCAAATAAGGAAGCGGGTCGAGATTTAGGCATTTCCCCCCGCACTATAGAAGTGCATAGGGCACGAGTTATGGAAAAACTTGGCGCACGTAATACTGCTGATTTAATGAGGATAGTTTTAACTAGCTAACTATCCATACGGGGCTAGAGCTCTCCCACTCTAGTCCCAATTTTATAATTCTATAAAATTTAAGTTGAGTTTCAATTCAAAAAATACATTTGATGGTCGAATTTATGTTGATATTGTTGCTTTTATAAAATATCAAAGTTCAACTATATCTAAATGAAAGAAAATCAAATGAGATTAAACTCTTCAAATCCTCTTAACATTATTTTTGCAGTTTTTTCCTTTTTATTCATTGCTTTTTTGAGTGCTGGAGCGTTGGCGTTTGATCCAAAAAAAGATTTAACCAATCAACAGACCTATGATTTGATGATGAAAGGGGAGTTGATTTTAATTGATGTGCGCACCAAGCCAGAATGGCAGCAATCCGGAGTTGCAAAGGGCGCAATAACTTTAGATATGACACGTCCTGATTTTTTAATAGAAATTGCAAAAATAAGATTAGAAAATCCTGATAAAATTCTAGGCTTTATTTGCGCTTCTGGCCGCCGCTCAACCATTATCTATAATGCATTATCAGAACGAGGATATTCTAATATTTATTCTATATTTGGCGGCACAACAGGAAATGGCGTTGCTGGCTGGATAAAAGATGGCTTTCCTGTCGTAAAATATGAAGAAAACTAAACTTTCGTTTTGGGCATATCTAAATAATTCCAAATATTTCTCCTCTAAATTATTGACATTTATCACGATAAAGTCGCATTCTAATATGATAGTATTATAAAAGTGCAATAAATATAGTTGCTGCAAATAAAATCAACAGGGGAAAGTTAGATCATGAAATATAAATTGGTAGGCGTTAGTCTTCTTGCACTCACTCTTGGTGCTTGTACGAGTTTAAATCCTTTTACAGGACAAACACAAATTTCTAACACAGCAGGCGGTGCGCTTATTGGGGCAGGCGGCGGTGCTATTGGCGGTGCAATTATTGGTGGTGCTGTTGGCGGTGATCCACGAATTGGAGCGCTTATTGGGGCTGGCGTTGGAGCGCTTGCTGGCGGTGCAATAGGAAATTATATGGATCAACAAGAAGCCGAACTTCGTGCGCAACTACAAGGAACAGGTGTTTCTATCTCTCGAAATGGCTCTCAAATATTTTTGCACATGCCTTCAAATGTAACTTTTAATGTTGGTAAATCCGATGTTAAAGCTCAGTTCAGAGAAACTTTGAAATCTGTTGCGCTAATTTTGCAAAAATATAATCAAACTATTGTTGATATTTATGGGCATACTGATTCAACAGGTTCTGAAGCAAGTAATCTTGATCTTTCAAGAGAACGTGCGGTTTCTGTCGCTAATGTAATTTCAGCTAATGGAGTTGATCCTCGTCGTTTTTATATTGAAGGCTTTGGTGAAACACACCCAATAGCTACAAATGATACCGATGAAGGTCGTGCATTAAATCGCCGAGTAGAAATAAAAATCTCACCTTTATCTCAGTAAGTTTGCTCTTTTGCCTGAGATCTAAATGTGGGGCTTGGAACTTTGGTTCTAAGCCCTAACCGTTGTTGTTTATATTGGCGCAACAACCCAGCAATTAATCAGCAAAATTACTAATTTCACAAATATTCAAAAGTTTCCTTCACTGTATTTTCAGACATGAAAATCAAACCCCCTATTTCTCCTACATCTCAATTTGCCATATCGTACGGTATAATAAGCAACATCGCAAAAATGTTAGCTTGACATTTTAGAAATTTTACTGCAAAGTACTTTGAAAAACAAAGTGTTTAGTGAAAAATATGTTAAAAGGCAATATTAATTAGCAAAATACTATATATTTGGAGAAATATTATGGACAATGAAAACCTAAAACAAGAAATTAGCTGGCTTAAAGAAATGGCACAAGAGGGGCGCAATTCTCCTATTGTTGGGGGTATTATTGGTATTTGGTGGGGAATAATTAGTTTTATTATGATGCTGATCCATTGGGCTACTATTACTTCTAAAATCCCGCTACCTATTGAAAATATTGGCTGGGCATGGCTTGCCTATGTAATTATCGGCTCTATTGGTACATTTGCTCTAGTTAAAAAATTAGAGGACAAGCCGGGTTTTAATTCCATGAATTCTAGGGTTATTGGCTCAACATGGATGCTTGCCAGCGCCGGAATTTTTACCTTTTCGCTTGGCTCTGTAATCGCAACCTTTGGCTTTGGTGCGCCATATTGGATATTTAACATTATTTTGCCAGTTGCTTTAATTTGCTGGGGCATTGCCAATGGCGTTGCAGCTTCTCTAAGCGGTAAAAAAGCATTTGGCTTTGCCGCAGGGATTAGCTTTATGCTAGCGCTCATTATGTTTACGTTTTTATTAAGCCCAACAATCTATCTCATCGCCGCATTTGCCATTTTATTTATTTCAATTATATCGGCTCTATCGCAAGGAAAATCTGAAGAGAAAGCTAGCTAATGAGTGCGTTCAAAAGCAATGATCTCGATGCGATAATTCATGGCAAATTACGACTTGGGGTGATGGCATATTTAGCAAGCGTTGATTCAGCCAGCTTCGTAACCCTAAGAGAAACAACCTCCAGCACCGATGGAAACCTATCCACCCACCTAAAAAAACTTGAAGATGCAAATTATATAAAAATAGAAAAACGCTTCGAAAAACGCAAACCATTGACCATAATTACCCTAACCAAAATAGGGCGAAAAGCATGGATTACCTATCTAAATAAAATGCAAGCGCTGTTGGGTGGGGAAATGGGTGG
>JAJRPR010000161.1 GCA_024280655.1 Alphaproteobacteria bacterium
ACTAATTTTTATAACTATTATCCATGCGCCTCGAACAATTCAGTAAATCTTGCTTAGTATTAATATTTTGGCATGGGTTTTTATCAAAAAACTCATCAAGTTTGAACTCAAACATTGAATAATTATCTAATAGCTTTCTAATACCCAAATTCTCTTTTTGCTGCAAATATGATGGCAAGTCTGAAATTGCACTAAATCGCCACAGCGCATTGGTTGGATAGATTTGCCCTTCATAAGAGGCAACAATAACATCAATGTTTTCATTAAATAATTTCAATGCTTTTTCGCTAAAATCTTTTGGGAAAAACGGATTGTCAACTGGCAGTGTTAAAATATAATCGATCTTAAGATTATTATCTTTAATATAATCTATTGCCGATATTAATCCCGCCAAAGGGCCTCTAATATTTGTGCTAATATCATTTATTGCCGTCCAATCTTTATTATATGAAAATTGGTCTTTGTCATGAAACCCGATAGAAAGCAGTTTTAGCCCTTCTTGCTCTTTAATGTTATTTGCAACAAGGTTAAAAAGACTTGTGTCCCCAACCTTAATATTAGCCTTAATAGTTCCGCCAAGCCGCTCGCCATTTCCGCCAGCTAGAATAGTAAAAGCTATTTTTTGCAATTTATCCTCCAAATATAGTATTTTATTTACTTAACTTGAAAAAGCAAAGCACTATAATGTGCTATTTAAGCAACATTTCATTATAAATATATAGCTAAAAGATGCAATGACCACTTTTGACACAATCCCCTCTTAATCAATTATCAGAAAAACTATTTTAACTCTTGCGTCTTGATGTATGATCAATAAAACACATTATAGTTTATTGTAATTATTGATATTATCTTGAGGGAAAGAAAATGAGCAAAAATAAAAATACATTTGATAAAAATAAATTACCATCAAGACATGTAACCGAAGGGCCCTCTCGTGCGCCGCATCGTTCATATTATTATGCAATGGGCTTAACCTCAGAGCAAATTCACCAGCCCCTAGTTGGTGTTGCAACCTGTTGGAATGAAGCTGCACCATGTAATATCTCTTTGATGCGCCAAGCTCAAGCGGTTAAAAAAGGCGTAGCTTCTGCGCAAGGCACTCCTCGTGAATTCACCACCATTACTGTAACAGATGGCATTGCTATGGGGCACGAGGGCATGAAATCCTCGTTGGTCTCTCGTGATGTTATTACTGATTCGGTTGAACTCACTATGCGTGGGCATTGTTATGATGCTTTGGTTGGTTTGGCAGGTTGCGATAAATCACTACCGGGTATGATGATGGCAATGTGCCGCCTAAATGTTCCTTCAATATTTCTTTATGGCGGATCAATCCTACCGGGTAATTTCCGTGGAAAAGAAGTAACGGTGCAAGATGTATTTGAAGCGGTAGGTCGCCATTCCGCTGGCGATATGTCAGATGAAGATCTTAAAGAATTAGAAGAAGTTGCTTGCCCTTCTGCTGGTGCATGTGGAGCGCAATTTACCGCCAATACAATGGCAACAGTATCAGAAGCGATTGGCCTTGCATTGCCATATTCTGCTGGCGCTCCAGCTCCTTATGAATTTCGTGATCAATTTTGCACGGCAGCAGGCGAGCAAGTAATGGAATTACTCAAAATTGGCCTGCGTCCTCGTGATATTGTAACACGTAAAGCACTAGAAAATGCTGCAACAGTGGTTGCCGCTTCTGGTGGCTCAACCAATGCAGCTTTACATTTACCAGCCATTGCCAGCGAATGCGGTATTGATTTTGATCTATTTGATGTTGGTGAGATTTTCAAAAAAACTCCCTATATTGCAGATCTTAAACCAGGTGGAAAATATGTTGCTAAAGATATGTTTGAGGCTGGCGGTATTCCACTATTAATGAAATCATTGCTTGAGGGCGGCTTTTTGCATGGTGATTGCATGACGGTAACTGGCCGCACTATTGCAGAAAATATGGAAAAGGTAAGATGGAACGATAGTCAAGATGTTGTCTATCCCACTTCAAACCCAATTACTCCAACTGGCGGCGTTGTAACGCTAAAAGGCAATTTAGCAACCGATGGCGCTATTGTTAAAGTTGCTGGCATGACAGAACTTAAATTTAGTGGCCCTGCGGTTTGTTTTGATAGTGAAGAAGAGTGCTTTGAAGCGGTGAAAAAAAAGCAATATAAAGCAGGTGATGTTTTAGTTATTCGTTATGAGGGGCCAATTGGTGGGCCGGGAATGCGTGAAATGCTACAAACTACTGCCACAATTTACGGTCAAGGAATGGGCGATAAGGTTGCTTTGATAACTGATGGTCGTTTTTCTGGTGCAACACGTGGTTTTTGCATTGGTCATGTTGGGCCAGAAGCTGCAAAGGGTGGTGTTATTGGTCTATTAAAGGATGGTGATATTATCACTATAGATGCTGTTGATGGCACTATTGATGTTGATTTAAGTGATGAAGAATTAGCTAGTAGGAAAAAGAATTGGAAAACGCCTGAGCAAAATTTTGGATCAGGTGCGATTTGGAAATATGCGCAATTAGTTGGTAATGCCCGTTATGGAGCATTAACCCATCCGGGTGCGAAAGGTGAAAAAAGCTGTTATGCTGATATATAGGTTTTCAATTTTTATAAAACTTGTTTTAGCAATGTCTATTGCTTCTTTTCCTGTTCTCTCTCAAGAGCAGGTTCAAGATAGAGCCGATGCACTATTGCCACCTTCTTCTAGTATAAATTCAGCGCTTGATGCCGCTTCAATTCTTGCGCTCTCGCTCGATAGTAATATGGGCGGTGTTTCAAGCTCTAGCTTGATTGTAGCACTTGAAGATGCAGCAAAAGCTGGCGAGCCTATTGCTATGTGGCGGCTAGGAATTATGTATGAAAATGGCGATGGTATAGAAAAAGATATGGTCAAAGCATTTGGCTATTTTTCTCGCCTTGCCAATGATTATGCCTATTCACCACGCCAATCTTTGCAAGCGGATATTGTTGCGCAAGCATTTATTAAGTTAGGCGCATATTATCGTGATGGTATGCCAGAAGCTGGAGTGAGACAAAACTCACGAACTTTCCATACACTATTAATGCATGCCGCCTCATATTTTGGTGATGCTGATGCGCAATATAGAGTTGGCAAACTTTATCTTGATGAAAACGAGATGGGACGAAATCCGCTACAAAGTGCGAGATGGTTATCTCTTGCAGCGAAAAAGGGACATGTTGGCGCACAAGCTAGGTTAGGTGAATTATTATTTAATGGTGATGGGATTGAGCCACAACCTGTTGAAGGGCTTATGTGGTTACAAGTAGCACGTGAAAGTGCAGCTGGAACGGAAGACGAGCGATGGATTGCTGAATTATATGATTTCGTGCAGGCACAAGCCTCTCAAGAGCAAATGAGTGCGGCTTTATTGGCAGTTAATTCTGTTGGCGATACTATTTCAGGCAATTAAAACTCAAAAACCGCTTCAACTGGAACGTGATCGCTTGGGCGCTCTAATTCTCGTGCATCTTTATGGGTTTTTGCACAAATCAAACAATCAGCAGCTTGCGAGCTAAGCATAAGAAAATCTATACGAATACCATTATTCTTGCGCCATGCCCCTGCCTGAAAATCCCAAAAACTATAATTTGGCTCATTGCTAACCGAGCGAATTGCATCAACTAGTCCAAGATTTTGAAGGGTTCGAAATTTCTCAAGGCTTTCAGCACGATAAAGCGCATCGCCCCACCATGCCTTTGCATTATGCACGTCAAGCTCGGAAGGGATAATATTAAAATCACCAAGTAAAATAAATGGCTCTTCAAGTTTTAGCCGCTGTTTGGTGAATTCAATCAGCCTATCCATCCAAGATAGTTTATAAGGGAACTTATCGCTATCAATAGGATTGCCATTGGGTAGGTAAATATTACAAACTCGAACCACGCCTTTTTTGGCTGAAAACACACCCTCGATTAGGCGAGCTTGTTCATCATTTTCATCACCATCTAAACCACGATTAACCTCATCAAATGGCATTTTGGATAAGATTGCCACACCATTAAATGATTTTTGTCCAAAAACCTCAACATTATAACCCAAATCCTCAAACTCAAGTTTTGGAAAATTCTCATCCATACATTTAATTTCTTGCAAAGCAATAATATCAGGCTGATGTTGTTTGAGCCATTCAAGAACAAGCGGCAATCTTGCCCTAATACCATTGAT
>JAJRPR010000162.1 GCA_024280655.1 Alphaproteobacteria bacterium
CTATCTCATTTGCTAATTTTGTACCTGCTTCAACATTAAGATCAAAAATGCTTACCTTAACCCCTTTTGCTGCTAGCGCTATTGCACTTGCTGCTCCTAGCCCCGAAGCGCCTCCACTAACAATCGCTGATATTGATGATTTATCTAACTTCATTATTCTGCCCTTTCAATAGCCATCGCAACGGCTTCACCACCGCCAATGCACAAAGATGCAATGCCAACTGTTTTGTCATTTTGTTCAAGCGCATTTAATAATGTTACTAATATTCTAGCGCCAGAAGCCCCGATTGGGTGTCCAAGAGCGCACGCTCCACCATAGATATTTAACACATTATGATCCATACCAATTTCTGCCATCGCTGCCATTGGCACAACTGCAAACGCCTCGTTCACTTCCCATAAATCAACATCTGCAACTTTTAAGCCAGTTGATTTCATCAATTTTTGCATTGCAGGAACAGGCGCTGTTGCAAACCAATTTGGCTCGTGCGCATGCGATGCGTGGCCAAGAATACGGGCGTGAATTTTTAGCCCCTGTGCTTTAGCATCGCTTTGGCGCATTAAAACTAATGCCGCTGCACCATCTGAAATTGAAGAAGCGTTGGCAGCAGTTATTGTACCGCCATCTTTGAATGCAGCTTTAAGGTGAGGGATTTTTTTAGGTCGTGCCAAAGATGGGCTTTCGTCTTCAGAAATGATAATTTCACCCTTTCTTGTTTTAACAATAAAGGGCGTGATTTCTTTTTCAAACGCACCAGATTCTTGTGCTTGTTTGGCACGAGCCAGCGAGGTCAATGCAAAATCATCTTGCGCCTTGCGGCTTAGTGCATATTTTGTAGCGCAATCTTCAGCGAATGCGCCCATAAGCCGACCTTTATCATAGGCATCTTCTAGGCCATCAAAAAACATATGATCGAGCGTTTGAGCGTGCCCCATGCGAGCGCCATTGCGCATTTTGGGTAATAAATATGGCGCATTGCTCATGCTTTCCATACCACCAGCAATAAGAATAGAGCCGTTATTTGCCAATAGCTGATCGTGCGCTATCATCACAGTTTTCATGCCCGAACCGCACATTTTATTAATCGTCACGGCAGGCATATTTTTGCTAAGCCCTGCGGCAAAACCAGCTTGACGTGCTGGCGCTTGACCCTGCCCAGCAGGTAACACGCAACCCATCAATAATTCATCAACTTGATTAGTATCAATTTGTGAATTTTTTAGAGCAGCAGCGATTGCCGCTCCGCCTAATTGAGCGGCGTTGACATTATAAAAGCCACCCTGAAATGCACCGATTGGCGTGCGCCCCATACCAACAATAACGATTGGATCTGACATTATCTATTCCTATTTATGTTTGAAGTTTGGTTTTCGTTTTTCAGAAAAAGCTTTCATGCCTTCTTTTTGATCTTCTGTAGCAAAGAGCGGATAAAACACACGATGCTCATAATGCAACCCCTCGCTAAGCGTGGTTTCAAATGCACGATTAACTGCTTCTTTTGCGCTAAATACGGAAGGTCTTGAAAATGAAGCAATGATTTTTGCTACCTTTAATGTTTGTTCTAGCAAATCTTCATTGGCAAATATTCGGGCAACTAGGCCTGAACTTTCTGCCTCATCTACGTCCATCATGCGACCAGTTAATATCATATCCATTGCTTTAGATTTGCCAATGGCACGAGTTAGGCGTTGCGAGCCGCCCATACCCGGAATTACCCCGAGCTTGATTTCTGGCTGGCCAAACTTAGCAGACTTAGAGGCAAATATCATATCGCACATCATAGCAAGTTCGCACCCACCACCAAGTGCATATCCAGATACAGCAGCGATAATTGGGGTGCGACAATTCAAAATGGAGTTATGCCTTCCAAAGAAATCTGACATTAACATTTCGATATAACTTTGATTTGCCATTTCTTTAACATCGGCACCAGCGGCAAAAGCCTTGTCTGATCCAGTAATTACAATACAGCCAATTTCACTATCATTTGCTAATTCATCAATTTGCTTGGCAAGAATGCTTAATAATTCAGAATTTAATGCATTTAATGCATCAGGCCGATTTAGCGTAAGAATTGCCACTCGATCCTGTTGTTCTAAAAGCACAATATCATTCATTAGGTTTTCTCCTCAATGTTTTTTGTCTGTAAAAACCTTATCATGCCTGAAAAATCTACACCATCATTTCCTGCATCAACCATTTGCTGATATAGTTTTTGTGCGTGCTCTCCTAAAGGCGTTGCTGATTTTACTTCACTTGCTGCTTGTTGCGAAAGAGTTAAATCTTTTAACATTAGGGCTGCGGCAAAACCAGCTTTATAATCATTATCTGCTGGGCTTTTTGGCCCAACATCTGGAACAGGGCAATAGGCATTAACCGACCAACATGAGCCAGATGAAGTTGACATGACATCAAATAAAGCCGCTTGCGAAAGCCCAAGCCTATCAGCTAATAAAAATGCTTCGCATGTTCCAATCATTGAAATTCCAAGCAACATATTGTTACAAATTTTCGCTGATTGTCCTGCGCCACCATCTCCGCAATGTACCGATTTTTGACCCATAACATCAAAATATGGCTCTCCCATCTCAAATGCTGCTCTAGTGCCTCCTACCATAAAGGTGAGAGTTCCCCCAAGTGCGCCACCAACCCCGCCCGATACAGGGGCATCAAGACAATGAATATTAGCTTTTTTTGCTAATTCATGTAGGTTCTTTGCTGAACTTACATCAATCGTTGAGCAATCAATCAATAGGCTTTCTTGCTTCATTTCGCCAAGCACCTCTTTGGTAACGCTGGTGGCAATCGCACCATTTGGCAGCATAAGAATAGTAATATCTGCACCTTGAACTGCATCAATATTATGTTTTGCTAATTCTATTCCCAAATTTTTGGCGCTCTCTTGTGCCGCTGGCACAACATCAAACCCTAAAATTTCATGCCCCGCTTTTTGTAGGTTTAACGCCATTGGCGCACCCATATTTCCTAAGCCAATAAAAGCAATTTTAGTCATTTTATTTCCTCCAAATTCTCTTAAATTTCCTGTTGCCATTCATCTTTGCCGAGAGGCGCAAGAATATCACGCACCATTTCTGGCGTTACTTGTTCAAGCGTTGCGGGCTGCCATTTTGGTTTTCGATCTTTGTCAATAACCGCTGCTCGCACCCCTTCGTAAAATTCTGTGCCCAATAGAGCTTTATGTGCAAAGCGATATTCAGCTTGCAAACACTCAATTAGCGAAAGATTTTTGGCGTTATTTATTGCCGCAAAAGCTGCTGCAACTGACAAAGGGCAACTTCTTCTAATGGCCTTAAGGGTTTTTATTGCCCACTCATCGCCATTCTCAGACATTTTTTCTAGCTGTGAAACGATTTCTAAAACCGTATCTTTTCCAAATGCCAAATTAATTTTACTTTGTAGATTTTTAAGCGCTCCTTCTTCAGGGGCAGTGCTAAATGCCTTTATCGCCTCTTTAGGACTAGCGCCATTAATCATCTCATTAGCAAAATCTTCAAGCCTATCACTTGCAATATAATTATCATCAAAGCCTGCATAAATAGCATCTGCTGCGCCCATTCGTGCGCCGCTCATTCCCAAATAAAGACCAACCTTTCCGGGCGAGCGAGAGAGTAAATATGTGCCGCCAACATCGGGCAAAAAACCAATGCCTACCTCTGGCATGGCGAGCATTGTTTTTTCGGTTACAATACGATGTGAGCCATGAGCGGAAATACCAACTCCGCCGCCCATAGTAATGCCGTCCATTATTGCGATATAGGGTTTTGCATAATTGGCGATTAGGGCGTTTAGCTGATATTCGTCATACCAATATTGCTGTCCCTGTTTAGCATTTGTTGGTGAATTATTATATAATTTTACAATATCACCACCAGCGCAAAATGCTTTTTCACCTGCACCATCAATAATAACAGCTTCAATGCTAATATCTTTTGCCCAATTAATAAGGGTCTTTTGAATATCAAAAATCATCTCGTGTGTAAGCGCATTTAGGGCTTTTGGGCGATTAAGACGAATAAATCCTATTGCGCCCTGTTGCCAGAACAATATTTGTTCTTGCTCACTTTCATTTACTTCATTCATGGCTTTGCCTCATTAAGCAGGTGACGGGCGACAATGACCCGCATGATTTCGTTCGATCCTTCAAGAATTTGATGCACCCGCAAATCACGCACAATTTTCTCGATGCCATAATCAGCTAAATAACCATAACCGCCATGAATTTGCAGCGCCTCATTGGCAACATAAAATGCCGTATCGGTAACAAAGCACTTAGCTATAGCGCAAAATTTGCTTGCATCAGCTGCTTGATTGTCTAGTTTCCATGCCGCTTGCCGCAAAATAGAGCGTGCCGCTTGAAGTTTAATTTCCATATCGGCAAGTTTGAATTGCAAACCCTGAAGATCTGCCAAAACCTTGCCAAATGCTTTACGCTCGTGCATATAATGAGCGGCTTTATCTAGCGCTGATTGTGCCGCACCTAACGCACAAGCGGAAATATTTAAGCGACCACCATCTAACCCCTTCATGGCGTATTTGAAGCCTTTATTTTCTTCTCCCAAAAGATTACTTGCAGGCACTGCGCAATTATCAAATATAACTTCTGCCGTTGGCTGAGTGTGCCAACCCATTTTTTTCTCATTAGCGCCAAAAGACAGGCCTTTAGCCCCATCTTCTACCAAAACTATAGAAATGCCCTTAGCACCAGTTTCTCCTGTGCGTGCCATAGTAATATAGAGATCGGATACTCCGCCCCCCGAGATAAATGATTTTGTGCCATTTAATATTAATTCATCGCCTTTTCTTATTGCGCTGGTTGTTAGAGCTGCCGCATCTGAGCCGCAATTTGGCTCGGTTAAGCAATAGCTAGCGATTTTTTCCATCGAGCAAAGTTTTGGCACCCAATGGCTACGTTGTTGTTCTGAGCCAAAATTATCTACCATCCAAGCGCACATATTATGAATAGAAATAAACGCAGCAACACTTGGGCAACCATAAGAGAGTGCCTCAAATACTAATGTTGCATCAAGGCGAGAAAGGTTTGAGCCGCCATGCTCTTCTTTTACATAAAGCCCCGCCATGCCAAGCTCTGCCACCTCACGAATAGTATCAATGGGAAAGGTTTTATTCTGATCCCATTCAATAGCGTTGGGGGCGATTTTTTCATCAGAAAAATCCTTTGCCATATCAAAAATGGCGACCTGTTCTTCGGTAAGTGCAAAATCCATTTAAATAACTCCAAATGTTAGCTCATTGTAGGGATAGTAAATTCAGCGCCTTCTTTAATACCAGAAGGCCAGCGAGAGGTTACGGTTTTGGTGCGAGTATAAAACTTAAACGCATCGGGGCCATGTTGATTAAGATCTCCAAAACCTGATTTTTTCCAGCCGCCAAATGTATAATAGGCAAGTGGTACGGGAATAGGAACATTTACTCCAACCATACCAACATTTATCCTTGAGACAAAATCTCTAGCCGTGTCACCATCACGTGTATAGATAGAAACTCCGTTACCATATTGGTTTTCCATCGGAATGGAAATGGCTTCTTCATAGTCTTTTGCACGCATAATACATAAGACTGGGCCAAAAATTTCTTCAGAGTAAATATCCATATCAACGCTTACATAATCAAATAGACAGCCGCCAATGAAATAACCATCTTTGTGGCTCTGTGAAGAAAAATCACGCCCATCAACAACCAGTTTAGCCCCTTGCTCAACACCTGAATTAACTAGCCCTAGCACTTTTTCACGAGCTTGTTTTGTAATTAAGGGGCCAAAATCTATATGTTCACCCTCATCATAAGAGCCAATTTTTAGTGCCTTAACTCGTGGAATGAGTTTTTCAACTAGCGCATTTGCAGTTTCTTCACCAACAACAACCGCAACAGAAATTGCCATACAACGCTCTCCTGCTGCACCATAGCCAGCACCAATAAGCGCATCGGCGGTTTGGTCTAAATCAGCGTCGGGCATAATAATCATGTGGTTTTTTGCGCTACCAAAACATTGAACACGTTTTGCATTGGCGCAACCTCGAGTATAGATATATTCAGCAATAGGGGTCGATCCCACAAAGCCAATCGCCATAATATCCTCGTGATCAAGAATAGCGTCCACCACTTCCTTATCACCATTAACAACATTAAGAATGCCTGTTGGCAAACCTGCTTCTAACATTAATTCTGCTAGCATTAAGGGAACAGTTGGCGCACGCTCAGATGGTTTGAGAATGAAAGCGTTCCCTGCAACAATAGCGGGGCAAAATTTCCACATCGGAATCATGGCAGGAAAGTTAAATGGTGTGATGCCTGCGACAACGCCAAGCGGTTGTCTTAAAGAATGAATGTCTATGTTTGTGCCAGCGCCTTCGGTGAACTCGCCCTTAAGCAAATGCGGAGCGCCGATGCAAAATTCTGCAACTTCAAGCCCTCGAATAATATCTCCCTTAGCATCGGCAATGGTTTTGCCATGTTCTTTTGAGAGCGCTTGGGCGAGCTGATCCATATCCCGATTGAGCAGTTGCACAAAATTCATCATGACACGGGCGCGGCGTTGCGGGTTTGTTGCCGCCCATGCTGGTTGCGCATATTTTGCATTTTCTACCGCAATAGCAAGTTCTGGTGCGCTAGATAGGGAGAGTTTGGCAATGATTTCGCCACTTGCTGGGTTAAATACATCGCAATATCGACCTGAAAGGCTCTCAACTCGTTTTCCTGCTATTAGATTTCCAATTTTCTCAACCATTTCTAAACTCCTAAATTTCATTTTCATTCTATAAAATAAACATACTAATTGACAGCGCTGGTTGAAAGTGCCCAGA
>JAJRPR010000163.1 GCA_024280655.1 Alphaproteobacteria bacterium
GCATTGAAAAATGAAAATAGACCCATAATATTTCTCCTTTGGGTTTGTGTTATTAACAATATAAATATAGGGGGTTGCTTTTCATTAATCAAACAAATAGATTTCATCATACCTATCAATATTTGTGATGAATGAAATGGCTACACCTTTAGATCTAGATCAATTACAAACTTTTTGCACTATTGCCGATTGCTCGAGCTTTACTGAGGCAGCACGTCGAGTTTTTAAGACGCAATCTGCGGTTTCAATGCAGATTAAGCGACTTGAAGAGCGGCTTGAGACTAGGCTTTTTATTCGTGAGGGGCGAAAAATTTCTCTAACTCCAGAGGGTGTAATGCTTTATGCGCTTGCTCGCAAAATGTTACGAACCAACGCTGAAATAATTGATGTTTTTTCTCAAGATGATTTAGCAGGTAATATTCGCTTTGGTATTCCTGATGATTACGCGGTTCGTCTTTTGCCCATATTGCTTTCTTCTTTTCAGCGCACCAATCCCAAAATCACTGTTGATGTGAAATGTATGGCATCCGAAGATTTACTTGAAGGCATGAGCGTTGGAAGATTTGATTTAATAGTATTTTCGCAAGGCACAATGGATGAATTTGGTGAATTATTTCGTACCGAAAAAGTGTTCTGGGTCGCTTCAAAAGACAGCGAAGCACTAAAATCTGAGCCACTACCCATTGCAACAGGGCCGCAAACTTGTTCTTGGCGTGATGATGCTATTGCGGGGTTAAATCGATCTGGCAAAGATTATCGAATTGCCTACACATCCTCTGATGCAACTTCAACTTCAAGTGCGGTGATGGCAGGATTAGCGGTTGGTATCTTGCCGCAAAGTGCCCTACAAGCAGGAATGCAAATAATTGAAGATAAGCAATTTCCAGCGCTAAAAGATGCACAAATTGCTCTATTGCGTGCCAGCCATGCCTATGGCGGAATTTACGACGCACTTGCTTCTCATATTGTTGATGAGATGGGCAATCTTGAGGGTAAAGAGATAAAGGCAAAAGCGGCTGAATAACTAAAATCAAAATTATAAAGGAAAATAAAATGCCAAATTTTATCATCACCTATCGTGGGCGAGCAAAGCCAAAAAGCTCTGAGCAAGGCAAAGCGCATGTGGGTAAATGGAGAGATTGGATTAGCTCATTAGGTGATGCAATTATAAATCCGGGAACTCCACTAAAAGAAGCAACAATAATAACCGCTAATGGCATATCGCAAGAGCCAAACCCAAACGCCATGGGCGGCTTCATGATTTTCACCGCAGATGACATGGAGGCCGCAATAAAAATTGCTCAAGGCGATCCCTATCTAGAGATGGAAGGCGCAACGCTTGAATTGGCGCAGATTATTGAGATGGGGTGAGGTTAAGAACTATAGTTATTTTTTTGAAAGATAAGTCGTAAGGCGGATAATAACTAAAAAATCAAAAATTAATGACAAAGTAGGAGGATAAGCGATTGATGGGAATATATACCACTGGGGAAGCACGCATTAAACACAAAGAAACAGGAATTGTTTATAACATCAACCGTGATGAATTAAGTTGGGAATGTGTGAATGGTGACAAAAGATCAATGGGTCCTGAATACGAATATTGTGCTGAATTAGAGCATGATGATCTTGGGCAAATTTCATGGACTCTCTATGAATATCCTGTCGGAGCTGAAAACAGCCGAGACCATGATATGAACGGTCATGAGCTAATTGATGATTTTGATTATGGTCTTCAACATAGTCCAGATTTTGATGACTGGTCGGACTACGAACTTCCTGAAGACCCTTATGATATTTTTATTAGTTCTTATGATGATTCGAAAGAGATTCTTTCTCAATATGGTGATAACAGTGGAGATCACTTAATCAATAGGATGGTGTTTTCACAACAAATAACAGCTTTAGAAGCCTACCTCTGTGATACACTAACTAAGGCAGTTTTGGAGAATAAGGAGGCATTAAAAAAACTACTTGAAGATGACAAGGGTTTAAAGAAACAAAAATTTCACTTAAAAGAAATTTATGAGGAACATGACTTAGTCAGTAAAAAAGTTCGGGAATATTTGAGGAATGTTCTTTATCACAATCTAACAAAAGTTGATTCCCTTTACAATTATGCTTTGGATATAAAGATTCTTGATTTTGATGTCGATAAAAGTAGTTTATTTCAAGCAATCAAATATCGGCACGACTGCGTTCATCGTAATGGGTTTGATAAAGATGGAGAAAAATTGAACGAATTTACTAAGCAGTATGTTCAGAGCATTGCCGATGAAATAAAAAAGCTGGTTGAAAATATAGAGGAAAACTTAAAAAATTACGCCTTAAATAATTGTGTAAATACTTTCAAGAAGAACCTTGATAACAACCTACTCTAACCACTACATCTTAAAATTCGAAAACATATCTTCTGCTTTTCAACACAGGGACGTTGAGTTTTTATTGCTGGTGTTAGAAAAGATATATTCCTTCTTCCCTTGCGGGAGAAGAGCCTGCCCCGTGCTTGACACGGGGTACCCGATAGGGCGGATGAGGGGTGTAGCGTTCGGGGTAAACTATAAGACGTTTATATTTTCCTCTTACCCCTCACCCGTCACGCTTTGCGTGCCACCCTCTCCCGCAAGGGGGAGAGGGAGAGTGCGTCGTGTAACTCAATCTAATAAGCCGCATCAATAAACACTTTGCTTATATCGCCATTCCATTTGCCATGATAAAGTTCAAGCATTCTTTCTGCGAGGGTTTTGCCAGTTTTTAGCGTATATTCTAGTGGAGCGAGGTGGTGGGTTTCGTCCATGCTTTCACCATTTAAGCAATTACGTGCTTTTAATCCTGCGGTTGAAATATCAAGCATTTGGCGAGCTATATCTGCTACAGTTCCATTACGGAATTTTGTTTCCAAAGCCAGTTTTGGCACGTCATTGCGTAGGTTCTGCCGCTCTTCTTCGCTCCAACCTTTCACCAAATCCCATGCGGCATCTAGTGCGTTTTGGTCGTAAAAAATCCCTGCCCATAAAGCTGGAAGTGCGCAAATTTCTGCCCATGGAGCGCCGTCTGCTCCTCGCATTTCTAGAAATTGTTTTAGGCGAACTTCGGGGAAAATTGTTGAGATATGATCTTCCCAATCTTGTATTGTTGGTTTTTCACCCTTTAATTGCGGTAAATCACCGTTCATAAAATCTCTAAAACTCTCACCTGCTACATTGATATATTTTTTATCTCGCATTACAAAATACATCGGCACATCAAGCGCATAATCAACATATTGCTCAAACCCCATGCCTTCTTCAAACACAAACGGCAACATGCCCGTGCGAGCATTATCGGTGTGTTGCCAGATGTGCGAGCGATAAGAGAGGTAGCCATTTGGCTTACCATTTAGAAAGGGAGAATTTGCAAAAAGAGCAGTGGCTATCGGTTGTAGTGCTAGACTAACTCGCAATTTTTTGACCATATCGCTTTCAGATGAAAAATCTAAATTTACTTGCACCGTGCAAGATTGCATCATCATTGACGTGCCAAGCGTTCCGACTTTTTCCATATAGGGTTTCATTATGCCATAGCGGCTTTTTGGCATTAGCGGAATTTCATCTAAAGACCAGGTTGGCGCAACCCCTACTCCTAAAAAACCAATTCCCATCGGTTCAGCAATTTCTGATAACATTTTCAGGTGTGCCGCAGTTTCAGCACAGGTTTGATGCACATTTTTTAGTGGCGCACCAGAAAGTTCAAACTGCCCCCCCGGCTCAAGCGAAATTGCACCGCCAGTATCAGGGCATTTAAGCCCAATAATTTTACCCTCATCAAGCAACGGATCCCAATCCTCAAGCGCCATTATGCCCTTAAGCAAAGCCTCAATGCCGTTTTCTCCCTCATAGGGAACAGGCGAATTATCTTTTTTGAAAAAAGTGAATTTCTCATGTTCGGTGCCAATGCGCCATTGCTGTTTTGGCTTATTGCCTCTTGAAAGAACTTCAATAAGATCGGCTTTACTATCTATCAGTGGTGAGGTCATAATCGTACCTTGTTATTTTGATGAAATGAACATAAGAGACAAAAAATATAATTGCAATTCTTTTATCGTAAAATTACGATGGATGAATTTCAAATATAATTGATTGAATAAGTGCAAGTGCTGCAACCGCCGCCGTATCAGCCCGCAAGATACGTGAACCCAAAGAAATGGGCATAACAAAATCTTGCTTATGCAATAGCGATAATTCTTCATCAGAAAAACCACCCTCGGGGCCTATTAGCAGAGCAATTTTCTCTCCTCTTAGAGCCTGCAAAGTTACAATAGGAGAAGCCGCACTCATAGCTTCATCAGCCAAAATCAACTTACGATTGCTATGTGTTTTTTGCCAATTTCCTATCAGGCTTTTAAGTGTAATTTCTTGTTTAATCTTAGGAATAGATAATATTTCGCATTGCTCAACCGCCTCAATAATATTTGCATTTATACGCTCGTTTTTTAAGCGTTTCACCTGCGTATATTGCGTGATGACAGGCTGCATAGTGCCAACGCCCATCTCTGTTGCCTTTTGCACCATATAATCAAGACGAGACTTTTTTAATGGTGCAAAGAAATACCATAAATCATTAGATTTTGGCTGCTCGCTAACCAGCTTATGCACTAAGAGTTGCGCTGCTTTTTTGATGCTCCTTCAATTTGAGTTAAAAAAGCGCCATTTTTTCCATTAAAAATTATCAGCTCGTCGCCAATATTCTTGCGCAACACAGAAATAAGATAATTACTTTGGTTTTTATCAAGCGCAATTATATCATTAAGATTGATAGGCATATCAACAAATAGGCGAGTGAGGTTTTTATTATTGCGTGGCATTTATAGAAGGCTCTTCAAATTTTGCTTTGATTTATGCCTTATAAGGGCTAGAGAAAAATTATGCAAAATAAAGTGCAATTAAATATCGCTGATGCAAAGCAAAATAATTGGGTAGATAGGCTTGCCCCAAACTGGGCAAAACCATATTTACGCCTAATGCGCCTTGATAGGCCTATTGGTGTTTGGCTATTATTTTGGCCGTGCGCCTTTTCACTTTTTTTAGCCAATATCGCTCAAGAAGAATTTTCAATTAATTTTTATTATTTAATTTTGTTTTTGCTTGGGGCAATTATTATGCGAGGCGCTGGCTGCACTTTTAATGATATTGTTGATAAGGACATTGATAAAAAAGTTGCCCGCACTCGACTTCGCCCTATTGCCAGTGGGCAGGTTAGCACTAAAAAAGCGATTTTCTTTTTAATATTGCAGCTTTTGATAGGGCTAATTATCCTATTGCAATTTAATAATTTTACTATCCTGCTTGGCGCTACTTCGCTTATTTTAGTTGTCATATATCCATTTATGAAACGCATTACTTGGTGGCCGCAATTATTTTTAGGGCTTGCTTTTTCATGGGGGGCACTAATGGGTTGGGCTGCTATTTTTGGCTCATTAAGCCTTGCGCCAATTTTACTTTATTTTGGCTCAATCGCTTGGACTATTGGCTATGATACTATTTATGCCATGCAAGATATTGAAGATGATGCAATGATTGGGGTAAAATCAACCGCTAGGTTATTTGGTAAACATACTAAAAAAATTGTGGCGCTGTTTTATTTTGCTGCTCTATTTTTATGGGCATTGGCAGGTTATTTTGCGGGCGCAAAAACATGGCTATTTTTATTATTATTCATTCCATTAATTTTTCTTCTTTGGCAGGTAAAAACACTAAAGCCAAATGATAATAAAGGCGCACTTAAACGCTTTAAGGCCAATCACTATGTGGGATTGACCTTAAGCTTAGCGCTTATTGTAGAAGGAGTTCTTTAGGTTATTTGCGCCGATTTAGAAAACGGGGTCGTCTTGAAGCCTCACCAATAGCTTTTTTGCGCTCATTAGAATTGCCAAGTAAAACACCGCCGACTTGTTGACTATAAGGCATTAAATCACCATTGCCGCTCTTAATATATAGTGGCAGGCGAAGTTTTTTGCCCCAATTTTGCCATTCAGCAACAACATTTGCATTGCCCAATTCTTTATAAACACGATAATTTAGATCTTCGTCTTTATGAACAAGTGTGATTTCACTGCTAAGTTCACCCTCATCATTAATGATTGTAGAAACCGCAACGCCATAATATTCTGATACGGGAACTTTTATCTTAATCGCAACACCGCTCTTATCGAGTTTCTTGCGAATTGTTAGGGTTTTTGTTTCTATTTGATTATCGTTTGCAGGAGCATATTGCACACCTGATGCATAAGCTCCTCCAAACATAATCACACTAGGTGATCCCACCAATTTTGGTGTCTTTTTCATAATGATATCTTCCTGTTAACTTTCGGAGCTTTTGCTCTCTTCGTTACAGGCAATCTAACAAAGCTAGTTATCAATGGTCTTAAAAAAGTAGGTTAAAATTTCATTGCTTTGCAAAAGGGTTAGCAGGTTGTTACTTGGTGTAAGAAGCTATTAACCGCCCTAAATTAGGATTAGTTAAACATTATAGAAATGTGGGGCAAATATTGTTCTGATAAAATTACATACATCAGCTTGCACATTTATGTTGGCTAACTTAAGCAGTTTATTCAACATAAGATTTTGAGAGCTAATGGTCATGAAAAAAACCAGCGATTATGAAAGTGATTTAGAATTATTGCGCTCAAATGCTGTGGCGGCTGGAATTGTTGCGCTTGGCTATTTCCAGCGTGATATAAAAAGCTGGACAAAGGACAATGCCTCACCAGTTACAGAGGCTGATTTTTTGGTTGATAGGTTATTATATGAAAATCTATTAAGCGCTCGCCCAGATTATGGCTGGTTAAGCGAAGAAAGTGCTGACGATTTAATTAGATTAGAAAAGCTGCGCTGTTTTGTAATAGATCCAATAGATGGCACTCGTGCTTTTATGCGTGGCAATGATTGTTGGAGCATATCATTGGCCATTGTTGAAAATGGTGAGGCTGTTGCTGGCGTTATATACGCACCAGCTCGCAATGAAGTATATTATGCCGCTAAGGGGTATGGCGCATTTATCAATGGCGAAAAAATAACAATGGGACAAAAAGATGATGATGCTCTTATCATTACAGCGCCATTAGCTGTGCATAAAGAATTAGAGCTTGCAGGCTTAAATTATATTCATGGCCCAGAGCTCCCCTCGCTTGCCTATCGTTTGGTGCAAGTTGCAACGGGCACAATAGATGTGGCTATTTCTCGACGTGGGGCACAGGATTGGGATATTGCGGCGGCGGATATTATTTTAAGCGAATGCGGATATGATATTGAAGATGTTTGTGTTGGCAAGCCAAAATACAATAAAAAAGAAATAAGACATGGGGCACTTGCAGTGTTCAGTGATGTGTCTATAAAAGAGCCAATATATGAGGCGCTAGTAAAAATCTATGGTTGCCCAAAAGCTGATGAAAATTTGGAGGAAACTAATGAGTGAAAAATCAAAAATCAAAAATGATAAGCAATTATTACATATGGTTATTGGTGGTGAATTATCTGATCTTGAAGAAATTGAGTTTTCAAACCTTGATGAGGTAGATATTGTTGGCGTCTATCCAAATTATGCTAGTGCTTATGATGTTTGGAAAACTAAGGCGCAACAAAGTGTTGACAATGCTCACATGAGATATTTTGTGGTGCATTTACATCGCCTAATGGATCCGGAGCATGATGAAGAGTGAATAAAGCCAACTTAACTAATCTAACTTGGTGGGCATTGCTAGGCCTATTGCTGCTAGCTACTCCGCTTATTGGAACAATAGCGGCATCACTAGTTCTTATTCTAACTCTTTTAGCTTCTCCTATTGTCTTTAATAGACAGGCTTTCATCGAGTTAAAAAATCAACCAATGATAATATTGTTTTCAATAAGCTTTATTGTGTTTGCCTTTTTTATTGCAATATATGTGAAGTCTCCTAAAGATCTGTTGGTAATATTTGCCTTCATGCCATTTTTATTGAGCGCTGTTGCCTATATATTGGCGAGAAAATATGCCAGCAAAAGAATCGCAATAATTGTCCTATCCTTATGTTTAGTCGGCGCTGGTCTAACCGTATTAGTCGGGCTGGTTGATATGTATTTTTTAAATTCCTTTCGACCTAGAGGGTTTTTCTCAGGCGTTATAACTTTAGCTATGGTTGGCACGACTCTTGGTATGGTCGCTGGCATGGGATTTTTTCTGGTTGATGGTTTTAAGAAAATAATTTTTCTTTTGGGCCCAATGCTTGCAATCATTATTATAGTGCTTACCCAATCTCGGGGCACAGCTATTGCATTACCTATATTAGGTTTTTTATATTTTATTTTTGCAATTCGGAGAACCAAAACACTAAAAGCAAAAATATATGCAACTATTATTATTTTTATTCTAGCTTTTATAGCCTTTTACTTTATCACCCAAAGCTCAGGAAGAATTGCTGCTTTAGGTAATATTATTACCCTTGTCATGGAGCAAGGCCTATCCAGCCTAAAAACTCTAAATATTCGTATGGAAATGTATATTGCAGGTTGGGAGTTGTTTTGGCATCACCATGGATTGGTTATGGTTGGGGGAACATGGGAGAATATGCTGTTCTGTCTATGGGAGCAGAAAAAATAAATGGTCAGCTTTTGCAATATTTCCAATTCCACAATGATTTTATAAATTATGCGTTTTCTGCTGGTGTTTTTGGTATTGCTAGTTTCTTTGCTTTCCTATTTGCGCCGCTGGTTGGTGCATTAAAAGCGCCCCGTGATAGCCTGTTTGGTTTTCGAATTGAAATTATCTTGTTAATGCTTGCTCTTTACTCAATTTCTGGGCTGACAGGGGGAACTCTAAGTCATGGTCTCCTGATAAGTCTTTATGCCATGATAGGTGCAATAGTACTTGGTGCATTTCGTGATGAAGCTATTATTGAAGAAAAAGCTAGCTGATAATATCCGCAATAACCGCCGCAAGCGTACCGCTTGACCCAATACGGGATTTGCCAGTTTCGCCCATTCTATCTCGTTGTTTTTTATCTCCTAACAAATCTTTCATTGCTTGAGCTAGCTCATCAACATCTTGGCGTACAAAAATATGAGATTGTGCTGTTAGTTTTTTCCTATCATCAATGCGCTTTTGACGATCTTGTGCTTCAATGAATGAAATTACTGGCTTGCCTAAGCCTAGCGCCTGCTGGGTTAGAGTTCCTGCTTGAGAAAGTACCATATCAGAGGTTTTTATAATATTACCAGCAACACCACCTGTAAGATTTAACTTTAGTTCTCCATCGCTCAAATAGCCTAAATCTGAAGCCTGTTTGCTAATTGCCTCATAATATTTCATTTGTGTTGTTTTTGCCAATTCCTCAACAGAAATATTTCTGGCAACTGCTATAAAAATATCCGGATATAATTTTTTGGGTAATTTTTTTACTGCTTCAACCTGTAGCTTAAGATTTCTAGCTGTTGTTTTGCGGCTTCCTGGTAATAAAGTAATAGCGGTTTTTTTGCTTTTGTGCAGCGAAACATCATATTCACCAAAAGGAATAATATCGATCATAATATTACCTTTTGAAATGGCATTTGTTTTATATTTTCTAAGCGATGCCGCCAAGATATCATCTCGGCAATAGGTCTTTTTACAAGCCTTTTTAATCGCCCAGCGCTCTATTTTGAGATATTTATGCGCATAGCCATTTTTATAAACATCAAGATAAATATCAATTTTAACACCTGCCAAGGCACATAAAATTGGAACTGTGCTATCTCCTATTGCAATTATCTTATGATATTTACCTTTTATTGAGCGCAAAAATTTTATTGTGCGCCAAGTGCCAGACAACATTCCCCCTTTTATATCTTTGGCAATCGAGCCAGCTTTTCTATGACCTTCAGATGGGATATGCATAACGGGGCCAACAATATTGCAAACGCCTTCATATGCGCTACCAAAACCAATGATAGGAAAAGCATCAAGCAAAAATCCTTTTGGGATTTGTTTTATTATTGCCGCAGAAATTGAATCTTCGCCATTGCCATTGGATATAAATAGAACACGTTTATTTTCTTTATCCATTTAGCTTATGCTCACTTATCACCATATTTCAAATAAGCTTTTGTTGCCGCCTCAGCATCAATATAAGGCTCTTGGCGATCAACATTCCAATATTTAAGATCTTCAAGCAAAATAGTTTTGCCTGTAATTGCACAACGCACAAAATTTCCAGGTACTAACACGCTATAATCAGCGTCTAAATAACGCAATTTCGCTTCATTTTGTGAAAATTTACCTTGTAAAATATCCATTTTTTAATCCATCAAAATAGGTTTGTTTGCCCATCATCTTTTGTTGTTAGCTTTTTCTTTTGCTTTATAGGCGGCGATTTATCACTTTTAACAATAGCATTAATATTTCCATCAGCAAATTGAATATTGAGCAAATCGCTATCATTGATATTTATAGCTTTAGAGATTAATTTACCCTTTTTATCACTGACAAGCGCAAAACCACGCTCAAGAATAGAATTATAAGAAAGAGTATTTAGCAATTTTGTAAATGAAAGCACAGATTTTTTTCTATCAAAAATTAGACGGTTAATTGCTGGCAACATTCTGGTGCTTAAAAATTTGAGGTTTTTTCCTAAATCCTCATTTCGTTGTTTAATTGCACTTAATGATAGGCGAGGAGCGATTTGTGCAAAAGCCAAAGATTTTTGCTGCTTTGTTTGGCGCAATGCTCCATTTAAGCGCTCTGTTGCTAAATCTAAGCGCTGGCGAGAAAAAGATAATAAATCATTGCGCTTTGGCAAACCAAAACTTATTGCCCTTAATCTTTCTTTTTGA
>JAJRPR010000164.1 GCA_024280655.1 Alphaproteobacteria bacterium
AGGCATTATTACTCATAATGATCAGATGGTTGGCATGATTGATTTACATGCGGTAATTGATGGCGCTAAAATAGAAGAATAGATATTTCAAGCTATAAAGATAAAATAAAAGCGCTGAATTTTCAGCGCTTTTTTATTGGCCAAACTAAAATAAATCGACTTCACCATGCTCAATTCGTGCTGATATGCCAGATAGTTTGGGGTTTGCTAATTCATCAAGTGTCATATGCGACCAAATCTCATCAAATTGCTCATTATTGATTGTGCTATCTTTCTCGACCATTTTACGAATAGCTTTTGCCATATTGTCACAGCGCTGCTCGATTCTATCTTGACCCTGAAGAGAATGAATAATTTTATTAATGGCCTGTTTATTGGCTTCGTCGCTTGAGATATTAGTTTCTTGCAAAATGTCTAGTGCTTTAATAATTCCGTGCACCAACTCTTTAGTCTGGCGGGTGGTTTCATCAAGTTCTCTAGCTAATCTTTTTAGTGACATATCACAGTGTCCAAATTTTTCTAATTAAACTAGCTAAATAATACAGTGAGAATTCCTAAACATAGGTTGTTAAATTGAATTAATTTTTAATTGTTTTAAGTATAGTTAGCAATTCGCTAACAAAATAGGGTTTAGATTGTCAGCATAAAGAATAATATTATTTTAGGGCATTGCATAAATGAGAAAAAGAGAAACATTACCTAATGGATTTGATAGAGGCGTAGTCACAACGGTTCATCAGGGCGATTGCCACGTATCAAATGAAAGCGATGTTACGTTTTCTACGGTTCTTGGCTCGTGCATTAGTGCGTGTGTTCGTGATAAGGTTTCTAATGTTGGCGGCATGAACCATTTTCTTTTGGCGGAGCAATCAGGATCAGCTAAAAATCGCTTTGGCGCTGCCGCTCGCTATGGTGCTTATGCAATGGCAGAATTGATAAATATAGTGCTAAAACAAGGTACTGGTTTAAAGAAGAACCTAGAGATAAAGGTTTTTGGCGGTGGTAAAATTAATGCCTCGCTAGCAGATGTCGGAGCGGCAAATATCGACTTTGTGCATCGCTTTCTTAGCGATGAGGGATATAGAATTACTAGCGAAGATATGGGCGGCACTTTTGCTCGTAGGGTTCTTTATACTCCAACCAGCGGTCGAGTTCGTATTAAACGACTTGATAGCGAAGCTGGGCAAAATATTGTTCGCGAAGAATTGAAAATTGCAAGTACTCAAAAAACAGTTAAACCAGCAGATGATGATATTGAATTGTTCTAGTTGCTGATTACAAATTAGCTAAAAGCCAAGTTTTTCACAATTTATTACCAAATTATTGATTTGAATTCACTCTAGTCATATTTGGTTAACCATTATTCATATAAGTTAACGAAGTGCTAATTTGCGCAAAATGTCAAATTTAGGATTTTGTGGACTTAAATATATAATGCAAACAAGATTTACTTTTTCAATAGTTATTAGTTTAGCTTTTGCAACTATTTTGCTATTAGCTTTAATCATTATTGCAATTTTTGGGTCGACAATGTTTAGCCTTGCAATGGTTGGGCTAGCTTGGCTGTTTTTAAGCGCTATTATTATCTTTCTTGCAAAAAAATCACAACAAAAAGAAAAAACTCAATTTGCTAAGCTGGCGCAATTAGTTGGCTATAAAAATGCACCCCCCAAAAGAAATTTTACCTTTATAAAAGAAATTATTGCACATCAATATGGCGAACTATCAAAAGCAAAATCATATCAAAAGGCATTTATTTCATTAAAAACTCCAGCTCTTTTGATAGATGAGAATAGAGAAATAATGGCAGCTAGCGAGGGTTTTTTAGATTTAAGCCCATCGGTTACAAAAGATATGCCGCTGGCAATTTTATTTGGTGATAATTTTACCCTCCCAAAAGATAAAGAAACTATATCAATGCGTGTTACTCTTGATGGGCGACCTTATGATTGTATGATCACAAAAATCAATGAAACACAATTTGTAATTAGCTTCAAAAAATCTGGACTTATTGTCGGTAAGGGGCAATTAGCAAAATTCACTAGTGCCATTGCAGATGGTAATGTTGGCTTTAGGTTTTCACCAAATGATACGATTTTGTTTCCAGCTCTTGAAGAGTTAAATATCGGACTAGATATTCTTGAGAGATCAACAAAAGCAATAGATGAAATTGTAGGAGGTAATATTAGCTCGATTAACCTGTCCAACGCAGGTTTAAATTCTCAAGTTAATAATGTGCATGAGGCTATCTCAAACCTTCAGGAACAAAAACATAGTGAGGAAACGCAACGTATTAGACTTGAAGACAAATTAAATAAAATAGCCAGCATGCTTGATTCCTATAAAGAAACATTAGGAAATATCAACCAAGTTGCAAAAAATAGTCAACATGCACTTTTAGGCACAAATTCTATTGTTCATGATATAAAAACAAGCGCTAATAAAACTAATAATATTAGCCAACAGGCCAATGATTTAATTAAGCAAGCAGGCCAGACGACAAAACAAGCAAATCTATCTATTAAAAATGTTAGCGAGTTAACAGGCGAAATTGATAATATGATGATAGCTATTGAAGATATTTCATTTAGGACTAATTTATTGGCGCTAAATGCTGCGGTGGAGGCTGCCCGTGCTGGAGAAAAGGGTGCAGGCTTTGCAATAGTTGCCGAAGAAGTTCGCACTTTAGCAAAAACTAGTGCAAAATCTGCAAAAGAAATAAGAATGTTGGCAAGCAAAGGCCATAGCGAAAGCCAGCAAAGCTCACAACATAATGATGATTTAGAAAAAATAATTATAAATTTAGAGGAACATTTACAAAATCTAAGTAATGAAACGTATATAATAGTAGATAATGTTGAAAAAGGTCATGATGAGTTAGAGAATTTTGAAGGCGAGATTGAGAAAATTGTGAAAATATCACAAAATTAAAATATTCTTTTCAAATCATTCTTTCAAAAAATAACTATATTGCCTGCATTTAACATCAAATATTAGCTGGAGTTTTGTTATATTATGGAAATTAAAGATATTGAATTGAGCGAAAAAGAATTCTCTATGGTAAAAGAGAGAATTTTTGAAGTTGCGGGTATTTCATTAAGTGATGCTAAGCGCACTTTGGTTATTTCTCGCCTCAGCAAGGTAATAAAAAACCTATCTATAAATAGTTTCTTGGATTATCTAGATTTCCTTAAAAGCTCAAAAGCAAGCAAAAAAGATGCGCAAGATTTTGTAAATGCTTTAACTACTAACCTCACTAGATTTTATCGTGAAGATCATCATTTTGATCATTTAGAAAATTATATCAAACAAATAATAGGCACAAAACCTCGCACCAGCAATAATGGAAAACCCCGCCTTAGAATTTGGTCGGCAGGTTGCTCATCAGGGCAAGAACCATATACTATTGCTATGTGTCTATATAATAAATTCCCTGAATTAAAACGTTGGGATTTCAAGATATTAGCTAGCGATATTGACACTGAAGTTCTAAAAAAAGCAGCGGGTGGAATTTACCCTGAAACAGAATTAGCTGGCCTAAGCGCAAATCGTGCAAAAATGTTTGAACGTCCAGGAAATGGCACAATAGTAATACCAAAATATATACGTGAGACGGTAATTTTTAAGCCATTAAATCTATTTCATAAATGGCCAATAAAAGGCCCATTTGACGCTATTTTTTGCCGAAATGTAGCAATTTATTTTGACAAGCCGATACAAAACCAACTTTTTTCTCAACTAAGTGAAGTGCTAGCGCCAGATGGTTTTATGTATATTGGTCATTCTGAAAATGTTGGTCGCAATAACCCGCAATTCTCATTATCCGGAAAGACCTTATATCAATATAATGCGCCGCAAAATTCAAGAGCAGTGGCATGAGCGTAAAAGTTTTAGTGGTTGATGATAGTGCGCTTATTCGCTCCGTTTTAACAAAAGTGCTAAATAACGATGCGGGTATTAAAGTTGTTGGGTCTGCAATAGATCCAATAGATGCCCGCCAAAAAATCAAAGAATTAAACCCCGATGTTTTAACATTAGACATTGAAATGCCCAATATGAACGGGCTTGAGTTTTTAGATAAATTAATGCGCCTTCGTCCCATGCCCGTTGTGATGGTTTCAACATTGACGCAAAAGGGGGCGGAGGAAACACTATTAGCGCTTGAATTGGGAGCGGTAGATTTTGTTGCAAAACCTAACGCAAATCTTACAACAGGCCTTGATGAATTTGGGGCAGAGGTTTGTCAAAAGGTTCATGCAGCTGCAAAAAGTTCTGCCAGATCGCGCGGTATGCGAGCAAAAGTTCCGCAAATTGCAATAACTAGCGCTAGCGCACCGCAAGGA
>JAJRPR010000165.1 GCA_024280655.1 Alphaproteobacteria bacterium
AAACTATTGGGGTAAATGTTGGAGGCGTGATGGTTGGCGGTGGTGCGCCTATTGTTGTGCAATCAATGACCAATACCGATACTGCCGATATTGAGGCAACTGTTAAGCAAGTGGCGCAATTAGCAAATGCTGGCTCTGAAATTGTGCGCATTACGGTGGATAGAGAAGATGCAGCACGATCTGTGCCCTATATTCGTGATGAACTTGATAAGATGGGCATTAATGTGCCGTTAGTTGGCGACTTTCATTATATTGGTCATAGCCTATTAAGCAAATTTCCTGATTGTGCTAAAACATTGGCAAAATATCGCATTAATCCCGGTAATGTTGGTTTTAAGGCCAAGCGTGATAAGCAATTTACCACTTTAATTGAATTGGCAATAAAATATGACAAAGCAATTCGCATCGGGGTGAATTGGGGGTCGCTTGACCAAGATTTGCTCACTCGTCTAATGAATGAAAATATGGCGGGGGTGTCGGGGTCGGGAGCGCAGCGACCAACGGCGACAAGAGAAAGAGCAGAGCCACGCTCTGCTAACTTTGTTATGCGTGAGGCGATAATTCAATCTGCACTTTTGAGCGCCAAAAGAGCTGAAGAAATTGGCTTAGGAAGAGATAAGATAATTCTTTCTACCAAAACTTCTAACGTGCAAGATTTAATTAAAATCTATCAAGATATTTCAAGGCGCTCAAATTATGCGCTACATTTGGGGTTAACCGAAGCTGGTATGGGCTCAAAAGGCATTGTTGCTTCAAGTGCCGCAATGGCTATTCTTTTACAACAAGGCATTGGTGATACTATTCGTATTTCGCTCACCCCTGAGCCAGATGGTGATAGAAGTCTTGAGGTAAAAGTTGCAAAAGAATTATTACAAAGTATGGGTTTTAGAAAATTTGAGCCGCAAGTTACGGCATGCCCCGGTTGTGGGCGTACTACTTCTAGTGTTTTTCAGGTTTTAGCAAAAGATATTGAGCAGTATTTAAGCACCTCTATGCCTAAATGGCGCGATAAATATAAAGGCATTGAAAATCTAAATGTTGCGGTAATGGGGTGCATTGTTAATGGGCCGGGTGAAAGCAAGCACGCCGATATTGGTATTTCATTGCCGGGAACTGGGGAGCATCCTTCTGCTCCAGTTTTTATTGAAGGTAAAAAAATTGTCACATTACATGGCGATAATATTGCTGAACAGTTTAAAAAAATGCTACAAGAATATATTGAAAAGCGCTTTGGCACTTATATCTAAATCACTTAAGAATGATTTAGATATAGTATTATTTCGCTCACGGCTATTTCTTGCTATGCAAGAGCCTACGAGGTGCGGCGCATAAGCGCTGGGCGCTCTTCGCACCTTATAACCTAATAAAAATTATTTGATTAGGCTATAACATTATTTCTTTGCTCTCGACATGGTTGTAAAGCCGAGTTAAAAGCAAAAGAAATATCTGATTTGAAAAATGAGCAGAAAAATGAGCAAAGATTATAAATTAGTTACAATTTTTGGTGGTGATGGCTTTGTTGGCACGCAAGTTGTGCAACAATTAGCTCAAGAAAATTTTCGCATAAGAGTTGCGGTGCGCCGACCAGATTTAGCAGGGCATGTTGTGCCGCTTGGACATGTTGGGCAAATAATTCCAATTCAAGCAAATATTCGCAATTATGATTCTGTAGCTCGAGCGATTGAAGGCGCTGATATTGTTATAAATCTAGTTGGTATAAAATCACAATCAGGCAAGCAGACTTTTGAAGCGGTGCATGAATTGGGTGCAAAAAACATTGCACAAGCGGCAAAAAACGCCAATGTAAAAAACCTAATTCATATGTCAGCGCTTGGGGCAGATATTGAAAGTAAAAGCATTTCCTCTCGCTCAAAAGCAAAAGGCGAGCAAGAAGTCCTTAAAGCCTTTCCTAGTGCAATTATTATGCGCCCATCACTTATTTTTGGACAGGAGGACGGGTTTTTTAATCTATTTGGCGCAATTTCAGCCCTTTCCCCAATCCTACCAGTAATTGGTGCAAAGACATTATTTCAACCCATCTATGTTGGCGATGTTGCCACAGCATTTAGCCTTGCGGCAAAGGGCAAAGCAAAAAATGGCATAATTTACGAGCTAGGTGGAGCGGAAACCCTATCAATGCGTGAGTTAATGCAAGAAATTACAACACAAACGGGACGCAATAATTATTTACTAAATGTGCCGAGTTGGATTGCCAAGATAAAAGCATTTTTTCTACAAATATTACCATCGCCTTTAGTAACAGTGGATCAAATTACTCAATTAGAAACAGACAATGTAGTTTCTGACCAAGCAATAACACAAAGACGAGATATTAAGGCATTGGGAATTAAACTCACCACAATGCAAGCCATTTTACCAACCTATATGTGGCGCTTTAGAAAAGATGGTGAATTTAAGAAATTAGAAACATCATAAACTCTAAATGCCGTTAGATATGCTGATAATAAGTATTTACGCATAGCGCTAACTCTACCGCAGATTAACGCTAATAGTTTCAACATAGAGCCAACTAAATTTGAATAATTATATTCACTTTGAAAGGAACTATAATGGAACAACAATTAGCAAATGCAAATAAGCTAAGCACAAAAAAAGGGTTTTTAGATATACTCCTCTCGGTCAAGGGAAGGGTAATGTTATTATGCGTTGTGCCAATATTGGCGGTTCTATATCTTGGCACACAAGCAGCCCTTAAAGAGTTGAACTATGTAAGAGATGCTAATAAAGTCATTGAGGCTATTTCTATTGCGCCATTAGTTTCTGGTGTTGTGCATGGTTTGCAAAATGAAAGAGGGCGCTCGGCTGGTTATTTAGGAAAATCTCAAACAGCTTTTGCTGATAGTTTACGCAATTCACGCCCACAAACTGACAGTGCAATTTCTGCACTAAAAACAGAAATAGACAATCTTAAAAC
>JAJRPR010000166.1 GCA_024280655.1 Alphaproteobacteria bacterium
CTCTATTGTGAGTGCTGGATTTTCTAAAATTTCTAACTTTAAAATGCTATTTAACAAAGAATACGATAGTTTTGTGTCGCTTTTTTATAGCTAATTTTGCTCTAAATTGGCTGATTTTTTGTAACTTAAAATAATCATAAACCCTCAAAAATCAAAACACCTAACCCATTGATTTACTTCAATATTCGTATTTTTTGTGGGCTAGTAGATTCTAATGAAATCAATGGGTTAGCAAAAACTATAGCCCATCGCCCACAAAAATTGTGGGCTATTAAAAGTGATGTGCAGTAGGGCTTGTGGGTGAATAGCCCATATACCTTTTATCTTGCCTTGTCGCTTCGCTCCAAAATAGCCCACATTTTTTCTTTAAAAAAAGCTGAACATTTTTATACAATTTGAAAAATTTAGGAATAATCGCAAAACAGTTGCCTGAATTAGCTTGAATATATTCTGAGTATTATTAATGTGGATTACATGTGATAGTGATTGCTTGAATTACCTCTAACTATTTGTTTTTATTATATTTATTGCTATTTCGTATTTTCTATGCTATCGTTTTTGAGCAAGCATGCCCGCCTTCTAAAAACCAGAAGGAGTTTGCAATGAAGATAAAAAATAAACATTGTCACAGTTTACTTTTACAACCCAAAACAAAAGGCAGCAGAATAATACATTGTGAAGGGCTTGAAAATCGTCCAGTATCGCACGCAGAGTTAGTAGTAATTGAAACCTATGCTAATGACTTAATTTTAGATTTTATTAGAGATAATAAAATTCAAAATAAAGGGGCAAAGTAAAAGGGCAAAAAGGAAAGGCTAAATATGCGTGCGGCGATTTACATCAGAGCGTCTAATGGGCAACAAGCATTGCAAGATCTATCCCTGCCCGACCAGAAATCTCAATGTAAAGCCTATTGCGCTAAAAAAGATTGGGAGGTGGTTGATACTTTCTCAGATGCAGGCGCTAGTGCTACAAATGATAATCGAGTAGAATTTCAAGCAATGATTGCAGAAGCATGTTCAGGCGCTAAGCCTTTTGATGTTGTAATAGTTCACTCACAATCTCGCTTTGCTCGTAATACTCTTGATTTATTATATTACACTAAAAAGCTAGAAAAAGCTGATGTTCAATTTGTTTCAATAACCCAAGATATTGGCACTGGCGATCAGGCAGATGTATTACGCACTATTCTTGGTGCAATGGATGAATATCAAAGCAAGGAAATTTCTAAACACGTTAGTCGTTCAATGAACGAAAATGCACGACAAGGATGTTGGAATGGTTCTCAGCCGCCACTTGGTTATCGTTCTTATGTTGCAGAAAAACGGGGAAAGAAAATAAGAAGAAACTTGAGATCAATCATGCAGAAGCAGAGCTCGTACAACGTATATTCACTCTTTATGTTCATGGCGAGGGAACAAGCGGAGCTTTAGGGCTTAAGGCAATAGCTAACTTGTTAAACCTTGAGGGCATAACAACTCGCAAAGGTAGGAAATTTCTAATTCAATATGTCCATAGAATCCTAACCAATGAAGCCTATGTCACTCGACATTATTTTAATTTACGAGATAGTAGAACCAAGAAGCTCAAACCAAAAGAATGTTGGATTGCTCTAAAGACGCCACGCATTGTGAGTGATATAGAGTTTAACGCTGTAAGAGATCGGTTAAACCATAATCACCCCTTAAGAACCGCACCACGTATTGTAAACAGCAATATCTTACTCACAGGGCTTGTGCATTGCTCTTATTGCAATTCACGCATGAAAATACAGACTGGTAAAAGTGGCGCTTATAAATATTACAAATGCGCCAAACGTGCAGATGGGGGAAATGCTGTTTGCACTGGTTGTTCTATGCGTATGGAGAAACTAGACGACCTTGTGATGAATAGTGTGCTTGACCGAACTCTAGCACCAAATAGATTAGATGAGCTTTTAACACCACTTGTTGAGCGAGCAAACGACAGGCAAAAGCTTCATCGTGATAAAATAAGAAGTCTAAAAAGTGATAAACGCGAAATTAAAAACCAACTAGATGTTCTTTGGCAACAGATTGGCGCAAAAGACTTACAACTTGATGCCTCTTTGAAATCTTATATTGAAAAAATGCAAAGGAAATATGAAAATATTTTACGGGCGATATCACGCCTTGAGTTCCAAAACAGCACACCCTTAACCAAGTTTTCTTCTTCGCAAAAACATAGTTTTTCTAGTGAACTGCGCACTCGTCTTTCATGCAAAGAACAACCTAAGTTTAGAAAAAGCTATCTTAAATCATTGCTTAGCCGCATTGAGGTTAGTGAGGATAGCATTAAAATAACTGGCTCAAACATGGCATTAGCAAATCTTGCTAGCAATTTTGTTCAGGCAAAAAAATTAGTGCCCACTTTTGAACAGGAATGGCGCACCCGAGGCGATTCGAACGCCTGACCTCTGCCTTCGGAGGGCAGCGCTCTATCCAGCTGAGCTACGGGTGCAATTATAGTTGAATTGTCTATAAAATAAAAAATCAGCAATTAATAGCTTATCATTGAAATAGCTATTAATATTATTGATTAGGCACAAAAAAGCCCAATAGTTTTCTATCGGGCTTTCTCATTTAGATTTTTTTACTGGTTTGCTAAAACACTAACATTAAGCAGTGCAAGCAAAGCTGGTGGGTTATTTACCAAAGCTACAAAAGCCATAATAGGAGTAGGGTTTTGTGGGCTTGCTTTTATCTCAATGTTTTTTGGATCATTTAGATATGTGCTAATGGCAGTGCTAACTTGTTTTTGTAGTTCAGGAACTTCAAATTGAGTTAAAAACATTGGTGCCATCATAGCTAACCCCGGTACCATTTTATCACGAGTTGTACCTTGTTGCGCTGCTACAAAATCAAGAGTTTTATTAGTAACGCCATAATCATCGAAACTAATAGCAAATTCATTAAATGATAATTGTGCTGCCAGATACATCATCATTTCCATGTTTTTTGCTTCATATTCAGGAGATGCAGGGTCAATTCCAGCTAGTTGTTTATTTATTTCCATCATGCTTTCAAGAACTTCAAGAGTATAACCTGAGAAATCCATCGTCATATTGAGGCGACCGATATTTTTAAAATCAATATATAATTCATCTACCTTCATACGGCCATCAGCAAGCGTCCAAGTGGCATCGCCAAACATATTGCCTTCAATCGCAGTCATATCAAAAGCGGTTAGACCTGCACGAACCTCTTCATCTTCAATTTTGCTTAAATCGCCAAAAATATCATTAATCTCAAATATGCTACTAAAAATGCTTCTATCGTCATTAGAATCATTGGTTGCTCTAGTGCTTGCAATTTTGAAAACTTCTTCTCCTTCATAAGAAACAGAAATTTTCCCAGTACTAATCTCGTCATAAAGCGTCATATAAGAAAGTAAATCTTTCTCAGCATCTACAGGAACTAGAATATTATGAACAGTAATATCATTAACCTTGAAATTTAGATCATCATCAGTAAAATCAATATCCTTAAATTCAGCTCTTTTGGCACTATAACCACCGTTATTCGTTTCTTTTACGTCAAAAAATACTATTGGTGTATTTGCCATTGCAACGCCCTTAGAATAGGCAGTGTCTGGGCTTGACCAATCGCTTAGAGTAATAGTGTTGCCATCAACAGAAGCATTTTTGAATTCAATATTCATGCCAGCACCAGCGCTTAGGGCTATTGAGAGTTTATCAGCAAAATCACGAGCATCAAGTGCTAGTGCGCTAAGCGGGAAACTAAGTGAAGCAACGCCTATTATGGTTGCAAAAGCTAATTTATTCATTCTCATTTTTCGTCCTCATTTTGATTGTGCGGGTTTTATATTCTAGCTTGTTTATATTTGTATTACTTCAGATAAATCAATGGTAAATATGGCAAAATTAATAATTAAGTTAAAAACTTATCAATAAATTGCGCCAAATCATTAGTTATATGGTGCACGTGATCTGCGTCATCGGCACGTCCAAGCTCCCAACTTTCTACATGCTCATGGGTAAAATCATCATTTGGCACAACATGCACCGTTTGCATTCCTATTTGTGATGCTACTTTGAGGTTTTTTTCTAAATCATCAAACATTATTGCTTTGTTGGTCTCAATTTCAAAATTATTGACAAACTTATCGTAAGCTATGGCTTTTGGCTTGGGGTTAAAGCCTGACATACGAATATCAAACATGCCATCAAAAATATCCCCAAAGCCAAGCTGTTCAAGCACAGCAGTTGCGTGCCCAATATCAGCATTAGTGAAAATAAATTTACGCCCATTAAGCGAAGTTATTTTTTCAACTAATTGTTTATCCTGTTTGACAATAGAATAATCAATATCGTGCACATTATTTAGATAATGGTCAGGATCAATGCCATAATCAATCATTAGCCCATTCATTGTTGTGCCGTGATCACGATAATAATCTTTTTGCAAACGCCTTGCCTTTTCATGCTCAAAGCCAGTTATGTTCACGACATATTTGGTGATTAACACGTCAACTTGTGCAAATAAATCGCATGTTCTTGGATAAAGCGTATTATCGAGATCAAAGACGAAATTATCTATATGGGATAGGTTAGCAAGCCCATTTAATGATTTTTTGCTCATTTTACTATCAAGGTTCCAGCGCCATATTCGGTAAATAGCTCTATTAAAATAGCATGTTCGATTTTGCCGTTCAAAATAACCACGCCCTCAACACCATTTTCTAGTGCTTCAAAACAAGTTTGTACTTTTGGAATCATGCCGCCGTGAATTGTGCCGTCTTTTATCAATTCTTTTGCTCTTTTAATAGTGAGTTTGGGGATAAGATTATTATCCCTATCAAGCACACCTACAACATCTGTAAGAAATAATAATCTCTTTGCTTTGAGCGCACCTGCAATAGCGCCAGCAAAAATATCTGCGTTAATATTATAGGTATGTCCGTCATTTCCAGCAGCAACAGGGGCAATAACTGGTATCATCTCAGAACTTGCTAGCATATTTATAACAGAGCAATCGATCTTATCAGGCTCGCCTACAAAGCCTAAATCTATTATTTTTTCAATATTGCTGTTGGGATCAATAATTTTTTTACTGGTTTTTTTTGCCACAACCATATTGCCATCTTTGCCGCAAAGCCCAATGGCTTTTTCGCCCTGCTGATTAATCATAGCAACAATTTGTTTGTTGATTGAGCCAGCAAGAACCATCTCAACAATCTCTATGGTTTTCTCATCAGTTATGCGCAAACCATCGACAAATTCTGATTTAATGCCCATTTTTTCAAGCATCCTGCCAATTTGTGGGCCGCCGCCATGCACAATTATCGGGTTTAGCTTTGATTGTTTCAATAGAGCAATATCACGGGCAAAAGCCTTTGAAAGCTCAATGTCGCCCATGGCATGACCGCCATATTTTATCACTACCTGTTTTCCCTTATAGCGTTGCATATAAGGAAGGGCATTGGCCAAAATTGCGGCATCTCTTGATGAATTTTGTTGATTTTTCATTTTTTATCTATCTATTACAGTTGATTTCCTTTTAGCGTGAAAAAATATAAATGTCATTGTATTATGCTACTTTATGTTAAACTTACTAAATTCAGAGAATTAACAAATGAAAATTACAATTTTACAAGTTGGGCAAACCCCAGAAATGATGCAAAATCGTTTTGAGCGTTACCCAAAGCAATATCAAGGGCTGTTACTTGCCAATGGTGAGGATTTTTCATTTGATATTAAATATATAATTGAGGGGGAAGAGCTTCCATCTCACTCTGATCTAGAGGGGGTAATTATTACTGGTTCTGCCCATTCGGTATATGATGATATTGCTTGGATTGAGCCTTTACGTGGTTTTGTTAAACAAGCATATTCGCTAAAAACCCCTATGGTTGGCATTTGCTTTGGTCATCAAATAATGGCCGATGCGCTTGGTGGCACGGTTGAAAAATCTCATAAGGGGTGGGGAATTGGTCGCCATGTTTATCGTTTAGAGCAAAGACCTGATTTTATAAATGGAGCGGGTGATGAAATCGCTGTTGCATGTTCGCATCAAGACCAAGTGGTCACAGTGCCTGATAATGCTAAAGTGTTTTTAAGTTCTGATTTTACGCCTAATGCGGGCTTAGTCTATAATAATGGCGCAGCGATTTCACTGCAACCGCATCCAGAATTTGATAAAGATTATGCTGTTGCTTTAGTTGATAGGCTTAGGGGCAATAGTTTGAGCGAAGAGCAAGCAAATTTGGCTGAACGCTCGCTTGATGCGCCGCTTGATAGAATAGAAGTTGGAGATTTTATTGCAAGATTTTTTAAGGGTGCAAGGAAAATCTAACCTTTCTAAGCCTAGCGCTTTCTGAGCGCTACGTGATTAACTGAATGATCAGAGCTTTTAGTTAAGATAAGATCTGCTCGCCCTCTTGTTGGCAAAACATTTTGCCTTAGGTTTTCTAAGTTTATTGTCTGCCAATAATGATTAGCTAGTTTTAACGCTGCTTTTTCATCTAATTTTGAAAATTGATGAAAGAATGAATTCGGATCTTTAAAGGCGGTTTTTCTCAAACGATGAAAGCGCTCAATAAACCAATTTTCAAGGTCATTTTCATTGGCATCAATATAGATAGAAAAATCAATAAAATCTGAAGCAAAAATTATTGGCTTACCGTCTTTGGGTAATTCTCCAGCTTGTAAAATATTAAGCCCTTCAACAATTATTATATCCGCTTTTTCAATTATTTTTTGTTTTCCCTCAACAATATCATAAATAAGATGCGAATAAATTGGCGAACTTACATTATCTTTACCTGATTTAAGATCGGCTAAAAACCTAATAAATTTTGCCCTGTCATAACTTTCAGGGAAACCTTTTTTCTCCATTAGGGAGCGTTTTTCTAATTCTTTATTTGAATATAAAAACCCGTCCGTTGTAACTAGCTCAACTTTTGGCGAATTTGGTAGGCGTTGCAATAGTGCGTGCATAATACGAGCGGTGGTTGATTTACCCGCCGCAACTGAACCTGCAACGCCAAAAATAAATGGTACTTTGTCGCCATTAGTTCCCAAAAATTTAGTTGATGCTTTATGCACTTCTTTCACTGCCTCAACATAAAATGACAATAATCTAGTGAGCGGTAAATAAATTTCTTCTGCCTCAATTAGTGAAATAGGATCATCTATTGAGCGCAATCTCTCAATGTCTTTTTCCTTAAGCGTCATTGGCTCATCGGCACGCAATTTTGCCCATTCGCTTTTGCTAAATTGATGATATGGCGAGAGGTAGTCACTCATTTCATTGGCCTATTTTCGAGAGGATTTTTCAGCTAAACCAGATTGTTTGGTGCGATTTTCTAAGGTTTTCATTACTTCATCTAATTCAACGCCTGAAGATTTTAGCAAAATAAGAAGATGATAAAGCACGTCTGCTGCTTCATTTTTCAACTCACTTTCACCCCCAGCACTAGCGGCAATAATTACTTCGATTGCTTCCTCGCCAAATTTTTCAGCGCATTTTTTTGTGCCCTTAGCTAATAATTTAGCACTATAGGATTGCTCAGTAGAGGCCAGCGCCCGCTCATCAATTATTTGCTTTAATTGCTCAAGAGTAAAAGACATTGTGTTACCTTTAGTTTTTAGACCATCAACTCAGTTGTCATTCTGAGACAAAGTCGAACTAGCTTAGATACTTCGCTAGCGCTCAGCATGACAAATATTGTTAGCATGATCAATTCGCATTTTTATGCCATTATCTGCCATATATTGTTTGGCTTGTGCAATAGAGAAAGTGCCAAAATGAAAAATTGATGCCGCAAGCACTGCACTAGCGTGCCCCTGTTTAACCCCCTCAACTAAATGCTCAAGCGTGCCAACACCACCAGAAGCAATTACTGGAACTGATACTGCGTTAGAAACCTTGCGAGTTAATTCAAGATCAAATCCTGATTTTGTGCCGTCCCTATCCATAGAAGTTACAAGCAATTCACCAGCGCCCCGTGTCGCCATATCTATGGCAAATTCAAGCGCATCTATGCCAGTTTCTTTGCGCCCCCCATGCGTAAATATTTCCCATTTTTCGCTTGAGACCTTTCTAGCATCAACTGAAACCACAATACATTGATTGCCAAATTTATCTGCCGCACGAGAAATGAAATCCCTGTCCTTTACAGCCGCAGAGTTTATCGCCACCTTATCAGCACCGCATAATAATAATTTACGAATATCTTCAAGCTCACGAACACCGCCACCAACCGTAACAGGCATAAAACAATGTTCAGCAGTTTTTTCAACAATGTCAAAAATATTATCACGCCCCTCATGGGTTGCAGTAATATCTAAAAAACAAAGTTCATCTGCCCCAGCTTTGTCATAGGCTATTGCGGCTTCAACTGGATCGCCAGCGTCAATAAGATCAACAAAATTCACGCCCTTTACGACACGGCCGTCTTTTACGTCTAACCAAGGAATGATACGGGTCTTAAGGCTCATGTTGAAACGCCCTTAATCATAGCAAGCGCTTCATCAACATCTATACGCCCATCATAAAGCGCACGCCCAGAAATTGCGCCCTCCAAAATTTGCATTTCTGGGCTTGCCATCGTTTTTATATCGTCCATAGAAGCTAAACCACCCGATGCAATAATTGGAATAGAGGTCGAATTGGCTAATTCAAGTGTACTATGCCAATTTATGCCAGCTAAAATCCCATCACGATCAATATCGGTATAAATTATAGCGCTCACTCCTGCTCCCTCAAAGCGTTTGGCGAGTTCAATAGCGCTAAGTTCAGAGCTTTTTGCCCAGCCTTCTATGGCTACTTTGCCTCCCTTGGCATCAATACCCACCGCTACTTGAGAGGGGAATTTTTTACACGCTTCAATGACTAAATCAGGGTGTTTAAGCGCCACTGTGCCTAAAATTACTCTTGCCAAACCTTTATCAAGCCAATTTTCAATATGCTCAAGCGTGCGAATACCACCCCCGAGCTGCACTGGAAAATCAACCGCTTTTAAGATA
>JAJRPR010000167.1 GCA_024280655.1 Alphaproteobacteria bacterium
GCCATTTCATTCATCACAAATATTGATAGGTATGATGAAATCTATTTGTTTGATTAATGAAAAGCAACCCCCTATATTTATATTGTTAATAACACAAACCCAAAGGAGAAATATTATGGGTCTATTTTCATTTTTCAATGCCAAGAGTTCACTTTCTAAACTAAGCGCCCTCGATAATTGTCGTCTTAGCGATTTGGGTTTGAACAGATATGATTTGTTTGATGCACGTAACCTTAATGCAAAAAGCGCTAGTTGCCTATTAAGCGAACGTCGTTCTGAGAGAGCGCATTTTTGGCTTAAATAATTCTATAGTTTTAGAGTTACCTATCCCCTATCTAAAACTAAAAGAGCCAGATCTAGCTTTATGCTAGTCTGGCTTTTTGATATCTAAACATACATTAGTAATTAGTTGAGCTTTGCGCCAACTTCTTTGATTGATTGATTAATCAACTCATCACCATTTTTAAGCATTTGCTTTTCAAGTAATTTTTGTGCCGCTTGAATTGTTACATCGGCAGAACGAGCGCGAACTTCGCTAACTGCATGTGCTTGTGCTTGCGCAATTTTTTCTTCAACTGATTTTGTGCGACGAATAATAAGCTCCTCAAGCGCAATTTGCGCTTCGGCACTCATACGTTTTGCATCTTCTTTTGCAGCCGCAATAATATCATCAGCCTCGCTTTGCGCAGCTTTTCTCTTGCGCTCATATTCAGCGAGCAATGCTTGCGCTTCTTCACGTAAGCGCTTTGCCTCATCTAGTTCTTTTTGAATTCTATCAATTTTGCTGTCTAGCCCGCCAAGTATTGCTTTTGGCACTTTCATATAAATTAACAGGCCAAAAAACATGATCATACCAACCAGCGCCCATAAGGAATTAGTAAACATAGATCTATCCTTTCACAACGCTTTTAACTGCATCACGTGCATCTTTAATTGATATTTTTGTACTAAGCTTAGATATAACAGAAACCAGCGTTTCAGATGCAATTTCGTCGACATTAACTAGCGCCGCTAATTTAGTTTCCTTAATTCTTGCTTCTGCAATGCTAAGTTTTTTACTTAACTCAGCTTCAACTTCGCTATGTTTAGCATCAAGCTCGCTTTTAATTTCGGTGCGAGTTTTTTCAGCAATTTCATGTGATTTTGCTCTGGCAGTTGCAAGCTCAGTTTCATAATTCTCAATCGCTTGCTCAGTTTTTTGACGTAGGCGTTCAGCCTCTGCCAAATCACCCTCAATCCTATCACGACGAACTTCTAATATTTCACCAATTTTAGGCAACGCAATTTTGCTCATAAGCAAATATAGCGCTCCAAAACTTATGACTAACCAAAATAGCTGTGGTCCAAATGTTGCTGGATCAAAGGGCGGGAAAGGCTTTTCTTCTTTGGGATATTGCGTACTAGTTTGCAATTGTTCGCCATACGCATCTTTACCATCGAGCTTAATGACAATTTCTTCGCCATTTTGATCGATAGTTTGTGCTTGCATATCTGTTTTGGTGGTGTCACCCGCCATATTCAAATCTCCGCTAAAAACTTAAATTTAGGCCAGATAGAACCTGACCTAAAATCTTTAATAACTGCTTTGATTAAACAACAAACAAAAGCAATAGAGCAATAAGAAGCGAGAAAATACCAAGCGCTTCTGTCACCGCAAAACCAAAAATTAGGTTTGTAAATTGACCAGCTGCTGCTGGATTGCGTAAAGCACCTGAAAGGTAATTACCAAAGATAATGCCCACACCAATACCAGCGCCACCCATTCCGATTGTTGCAATACCTGCGCCGATCATTTTTGCTGCTTCTACTTCCATTTTTTAATCTCCTTTAGAAAAATAATTATAATTTAATTTAGGGTAGTTAGTGCCCCGGATGAATTGCATCGTTTAAATAAACGCATGTTAGAATTGTGAATACGAAAGCTTGTAGTGCCGCAACCAAAAACTCAAGACCAGTAAGAGCAACAGTCATTGCAAGTGGTAATATTGCTCCGATAATACCAATTAAGCCCATTGCAGTAAGTGAAACCACAAAACCTGCAAACACTTTCACAACAATCGCTCCAGCCAACATATTGCCAAACAAACGAAGGCTAAGTGAAAGCGGACGTGAAAGAAATGAAAGAACTTCGATAGGCACCACAATAATTAAAACTACCAGTGGAATACCTGAGGGAACAAAAATTTTCAAAAACTTAAAGCCGTTTTTCCAAACACCATAAAATATAACAATGCCCATAACTAAAAGAGCCAATGCAACAGTGACAATAAGTTGGCTTGAGACAGAAAAGAAGTAAGGATAAAGGCCCAAAATATTAGAAACCAAAATGAAGGTAAATAAAGAAAAGACGAGTGGAAAGAACTTCATGCCTTCAGAGCCAGTTGAGGTTCTTATCATATTTGCAATAAAGCCATAGGTTATTTCAGACACTAGTTGCAATCTGGAAGGAACAAGACCTCTGCCACGTGTTGTAAGAATAAGCCAGCCAGATATTATTGCTACACTTACTAACATCATCAAAGCAGAATTGGTAAATACAAGATCAAAGCCATTAATAGAGCCGAACGAAAAAATTTCGATAATATCAAATTGTTTGATTGGATTTGTAGCGTATCCCAATTTTATCCCCTAATTAATCTTCTAGTCGTCATCGTCTTTATCAACCGGAACCAGCTTATCTGGATCTGGCAAGGGTGTTTCTGCGTTAATTTGCGCAGCGGCTCGAACTACATTAAGTACCCCAGCCGCAAAACCCATTAATAATAACACAAACCAAAATATTGGTTGTGTTCCAAAAAGAGCATCTAATCCAAACCCTAAAGCTGCTCCAACCACTATTGCCGAAATAAATTCCGACACCATGCGCAAAGCTCTGCCCATGCCCACCGCTTCATTTTGGCGAACCTTGTTTGCAGCTTCTTGCCCTGGTCTGTTCCCTCTAGCTTTTGCAATTCTTTGTGCAAGTGAGCCAGTTTGAGAATTTGAAGTGCTAGTTTTAAAGCGTTTTCTATTATTAGAATCAGCCATGAAATCGACACCTCAATCAGCTTTATTGCTTTGAAAGGATAGCCCCCAAAGTTGGGCGCACCATAATGTTAGGTGAAAGCCAAGTCAAGCAACACTTACTATGCTAACAGATTGAAAAATCATAAGAAAATAATTTTTATTTAGCTTGATGCAAAGATTATTGTTTAGCTAGTCTATAAGATAGCTGTGATGAGCTTGCAATAAAGCTATTTGCAAAAACTAAGCAAACAGCGATTCTTTGCCTTTTAGATAAATTATTTGGCCAAATAGTGTATGGTTTTACATATTGACCATTTGGCTTTGATATGAGCAGATGCAAAATAATAAATGAATTATTTTAGGGGGCTTAGTAATTTGTCATTTGATGCAATTATTGAAGTAAAAAATGTCTCGAAATATTTTGGCGGCATATCGGCGGTTAATAATTGCTCGCTTAAAGTTGAGCGTGGATCAATTACTGGACTTATTGGCCCAAACGGCGCTGGTAAAACTACCCTATTTAATATTGTAGCAGGAACGCTAAAACCTGACGCTGGGCAAGTGATTTTTGACGATAAAGATGTAACTGGTTTACCGCCACATAAATTATTTGATTTAGGGCTGTTACGAACCTTTCAGCTAGCGCATGAATTTTCACAAATGAGTGCTTTGGAAAACCTAATGGTTGTGCCAAGCAATCAGCTAGGTGAAAGCCTTCTTAATGTTTGGCTCAAGCCTAAAATGGTCGCAAGCAATGATCTTGAGGTGCGCCAAAAGGCAAATGATGTTTTAGATTTTCTAAAATTATCACACGTAAAAAACGAACTTGCGGGCAATCTTTCGGGCGGACAAAAAAAACTGCTTGAACTTGGTCGCACCATGATGGTTGATGCCAAAATTGTTCTTCTTGACGAAGTAGCCGCAGGAGTTAATCGTACCCTATTAAATGATCTCGCTTCAAATATCGAGCGCATGAATAAAGAACTTGGTTATACGTTTTTTGTTATTGAACATGACATGGATCTAATAGGTCGCTTGTGCGATCCCGTTATTGTTATGGCGGCTGGTGAGGTTATGGCACAAGGTAAAATGCAAGAAATTCGTAATAACCCAGAAATTATCGCTGCCTATTTTGGTGATGCACCCAAGGTGGCTTAAATGTTGATTGAACTTAAAGAAATAATTGCGGGTTATGGTGGTGCGCCAATTCTTAAGGGTATTAATCTAGCAATAGAAAAATCTGATATTGGGGTAATTATTGGCCCAAACGGTGCTGGTAAATCAACCTGCCTCAAAGCAATTTTTGGGTTGCTTGAAGTAAGCTCAGGCGAGGTTTTATTTGACGGGCAAGAAATAAAAAACTCACTTCCCGATAAGTTAGTGCCAATGGGGCTTTCTTTTGTGCCACAAGAAAAAAATGTTTTCACTTCGTTAAGTGTGCACGAAAATCTTGAGATGGGGGCATTTATTCGAGAGGATGATATTTCTCAAACTATTGAAGAAATTTATGAAATGTTCCCCCCACTTAGAGAAAAACGAAACCAACAAGCAGGCGAGCTTTCGGGCGGTCAACGCCAAATGGTCGCTATGGGGCGAGCGCTTATGAGCAAGCCTTCTTTATTAATGCTAGATGAGCCAAGCGCAGGACTTTCGCCTCGTTATGTGCTAGAAATTTTTGAACAAATTCAAAAGGTCAATGCTTCAGGGGTTGGTATATTAATGGTTGAGCAAAACGCAAAACAAGCGCTTGCCTTTGCCTCAAAAGGTTTTGTTTTAGCTAATGGCACAAATTCTTTTACTGGTTCTGGGCAAGAATTATTAAATGATAAAGACGTTGCAAAAAGTTTTTTGGGTGGATAATTTATGAACGAATTAATTTTCTTTTTTAATAAGGTAATAATTTCTGGCATGGTGTTAGGCTCAATTTATGCGCTTGGTGCTATCGGCATTACGCTTATTTTTGGCATTTTGCGCTTTGCCCATTTTGCGCATGGCGACATGATGACTATGGGGGCATTTATCACTTTTTATTAGCCAGTGCCGCAACGGCTTTGGGCTTTACTGCACCCCTGCCAATGGGCTTTATGGTATTGCCGATTGCCATGTTTATCGCAGCTTTTATGGCACTTGGCATAGATAAAAGTTTTTATGCGCCTTTAAGGGCAAGGGGGGCAAAACCTGTTACTTTGCTCATCGCTTCCATTGGCGTAACCTTAATGATACAGGGGCTAATCCGTCTGTTCTTTGGTGTAAAAAGCCGCACTTTTTTTGCTAACGAACCTAAAGAAATATATAGAATTGATATGTCTTTTTTTGGTGCAACTCGCCCAATAACTATTACCGAGCCACAGATTTTAATGATAATCGTTACCATTATTGCGGTTGTTGCATTGCATTTCTTTTTAACCAAATCAAAATTTGGTAAAGCCATGCGAGCCATGGCTGATAATGCCGATTTGGCGCAAGTTTCTGGTATTAATACAAAGCTAGTTATAAGAGTTACATGGGTCATTGCCGGCTCGCTTGCCGCAATGGCTGGCACAATGTTGGCGCTTGACGTAACGCTAAAACCAAATTTAGCATTTAATATAATATTGCCAATTTTTGCCGCCGCCATTGTTGGTGGTTTGGGGCACGCATGGGGGGCAATCGCTGGTGGGTTTTTAGTTGGATTTGCTGAAACTATGGCGGTGTTTAATTGGGCAGTATTATTGCGACCGTTTCGTGAAGGGCTGCCTAGTTGGATACCAAATGATCTCTCCATCGTGCCAACCGAATATAAATTAACCGTCGCCTTTGTTATTTTGGTGATAGTTTTATTGGTGCGCCCAACGGGTATATTTAAGGGGGCATCATCATGAGTTTGGCGGTTAAAAAAGCGCTTCTTCTATATGGCGCCCTGTTTATATTAATCATTGGAGTTGGAATAGTTATGGGTGCGCCGTTTGGGGTGCGCTTAATGGTTGAAGCCTTAGCTTATTCATTAATTGCATTGGGGTTAAATATTCAATGGGGATATGGCGGCTTGTTTAATTTTGGCATTATGGGTTTTCTTATGATCGGTGGTTTTGCAGTTACTTTTGTTTCTGTACCAGTGAATATGGAATTTTGGAATTCTGACGGGCCCTTTATGTTATTAAAGGTAATTATTGCAGCTGGAATTGGTGCAATGTTTATCATTGGTGCAAATAAATTACCCAAGATAGGTATTAAAGGAAAAGCGCAAAAAATTGTACAAATAATGGCGTGGATTGGCGCTTATATTCTTTATCGCTCACAAATTGACCCAGCGGCTGAATATATCGAAAAAACCTCAACCTTTGTTGGTGGGCTTGGTTTACCCGTACTTTTAGGTTGGGTCTTTGGCGGTGTGCTAGCGGCAATTATCGCCTATATTATTGGCAAAATCTGTCTTGGGCTAAGGACAGATTATCTGGCCATTGCAACCATTGGCGTTTCAGAAATTATTCGTGCCCTAATTAAAAATATGGATTGGCTAACCAGAGGCACATTGACGGTTTCGCCTATTCCTTGGCCAGTGCCAAAACCACAAGATTTCCAATTAATGGGCGTTGACACATTACAATCATTTGTATTTGCCCGTGCTTCTTTTTTAATAATAGTTTTAATTGTGGTGCTTTTGGCACTATTTCTTATTCAACGAGCTTATAATGGTGCTTGGGGGCGCATGATGCGAGCAATTCGTGATAATCATATTGCTGCTGGCTCTATGGGCAAAAATGTAAAATCACGCCAATTAGAAATTTTTATTTTTGGCTCGGTGTTAATAGGAATTGGTGGCGCAATTCTTACCTCGTTTGCGCAAATATTTGATCCGGGTGGTTATCAGCCGATAAACCATACATTTGTTATTTGGGTGATGGTAATAGTTGGCGGCGCTGGCAATAATTTTGGAGCATTATTTGGCGGGGTGTTTATCTATATTGTTTGGGTGTTGTCCGAACCAGTAAGCCAAGCACTATTTATAAATATAAGCGAGATTTCAACCAATATAGGCTGGAGCGCAATTCCCGATATAGAAAGCCGCTCATTACAAATGCGAGTTTTTGTACTTGGTTTAGTAATAACGCTTGCGCTTAGATATGCACCAAGAGGGCTTATCCCTGAAACATTTCATCAAGATAAAGATGAAGAAATAACTGCTAATAAAAGTTAGGTAAAAATATTTGGCTGAATTAGAAATAGATTTCCTAAGCGGAGCGGTTGCTCATCGCCTTAAATATGGTGGTGGCAAGGGGCAGGCCCTGCCAAAAGCTATTGGCATGAAAATAGATAAAAGCCCAAAGGTGATTGATGCAACCGCAGGGCTTGGACGGGACGCATTTTTACTTGCTTCACTTGGTGCAAAAGTAATAATGATTGAGCGTTAAAGAACAATTTATGAAAAGCTTTTTTTAGCGATGCAAAGAGCGAAAGAACAGGGCGGAGATATTGCCAAAATCATTGTTAATATGCAGCTAATTCATGGCGATGCAAAAGACCTAATTCCAACTCTTAATCCAGAAATTATTTTAATAGATCCAATGCACCCAGAAAGAAAAAAATCCGCTTTAGTTAAGCAAGAGATGCGCTTTTTGCGTGAAATTGTTGGCACAGATGATGATGCAAATGAATTGATAAATATTGCGCTTAAATTTGCAAAAAAACGAGTGGTGCTAAAATGGCCGCAAAATGCAAGCCTGCCAGAAGATATTCGCCCTCCGTCGCACCAAATAAGAGGCAAAACCACTCGCTATGATGTGTTTATGATTTAGCTTGCTTCTGCCACTTGTTTGGCGAGCGAAAGATCAACCGATACTATTTGGCTAACTCCTCTCTCGGCCATTGTTACACCAAATAACCTATCGCAGCGGCTCATAGTTATTGGATTATGCGTTACTATTACAAACCGTGTATCTGTACGTTCACACATCTCATCAAGTAAATTGCAAAACCGCTCGACATTAGCATCATCAAGTGGCGCATCAACTTCATCAAGTACGCAAATGGGCGCAGGGTTTGTTAAAAATACTGCAAAAATAAGTGAAAGCGCCGTCAGGGCTTGCTCTCCACCAGAAAGTAGCGTCATAATTTGTGGTTTTTTACCCGGTGGGCGTGCAATAATTTCTAAGCCAGCTTCAAGCGGATCATCACTTTCAACAAATTTCAACTCAGCCTCACCACCACCAAACAGCGATGTAAATAGGGTTTTGAAATGCGAATTTACCTTATCAAAAGCATCATTTAATCGTGCCCGGCCCTCTTTATTTAGACTAGAAATCCCACTTCGTAATTTTGAAATAGCTGCAATAAGATCTTCTTTATCCCCAATCATTATTTCAAGTTTTTCTTTGATTTCTTCCATTTCACGCTCAGCACCAAGATTAACCCCGCCTAAACGCTCACGCTCAACTTTTAAGCGCTCAACTTTTTTCTCAACCTGATTTTCATCTGGCAGTGGCGCATCTGGTTTTAATCCAGCAACTTGCGCTGCTTGTGTTGCAGGGATTGATAGGGTTTCAAGGGTGATTTGCTCAATTTGCTGGCTTTTAGCAAGGCTTGCCTTAAGGCGCTCCTCAATTCTTGCCAATTCTTCTCGTGCGCTACTTAACTCATCATGCGCTATTCGTAATGATTTATCACTTTGCTGATATAGATTTTGCGCTTCAGCTAATCTATCGTTGGCAGTTTTATAATCAGCAGTTGCTGCCTCAATATCCTCGTCAAGCGCTTGTTGCTTAATAGCAAAACTATTGGGATTAGCATTAAGAATTTTTAATTGCTCACTCATTTCTTCTTTGCGGCTTTTTAAGACTTCACTTTGTGAGCTAGCGCTTGCTTTTCTTCGTTGCCAATTTCCCACTTCACTTTTTAATTGCGCAATTCGACTTAGCCGTAGGCTTTTCTCATTTTCAAAACCGCTTAGTTTTCTTTGCGCTTGTTGTGCATTTTCACGCATAACATTAAGCTCATTTTGCATATTTTGGCTTTTTCTTTGCGCTTGCTCTTCACCCTCTTCATTATCTAATTGAATTTTAGCTTCATTAAGCTCGTTTTGCTTGTCATTGATATTTTGCTTTAACCTATTTTGCGCTTCTTCTAGGGCGCTCTTTCTTGAAATAAATTCAACTAAGGCTTTTTGTGCAATATCAAGGGAACTTTGAATATTAGCTATTTCACGTTGCGCTAAGCGCCAATTTTCTTTTTCTAATTGCTCTTTTTGGCGTGCGCTTTGTAAAAGTTGCGTTAGAGAAATAATTTTTTCATTAAGCTCTTCGCTCACGTCCTTTGCTTCATTTACCTCTTTATCTAACTCATTAAGGCGGTTGCGCTGTGCAAGGCGTTGCGCACTCGGTGTTGGCGCATCAGCCTTTGCAACAAACCCGTCCCAACGCCAAAGTGAGCCCTCAACACTGACTAAACGTTGCCCCTGTTTGAGTTCAAGCATTAAAGCAAGCCCATCATTTTCTTCAACCAAGCCAATTTGCTTAAGTCGGCGGCTTAATAGTGCAGGGGCTTTTACATATTGAGTTAGCGGCAAAGCTCCCTTTGGCAAATCATAATCATCATTATAATCAGCTGATCTATCCCAAAATATTGGCGCGCCACTATCCGATGATGCTTCTAAATCTTCCCCAAGCGCTGCGCCAAGTGCTCTTTCATAACCAGATTTAACTTCTAACTCATCAACAATAGCAGGCCAAAGCGAGCCACCTTCAACATTTAGCACTTTAGCTAAAGTTGCCGCTTCACTTTTTAGAGTTGAAAATTTTGCTTGTGACTTATCAAAAGTTGGGCGTAATTTCTCAAGTTCGCTTTGTTGAGCGGCAAGATTTTGCTCTGCTTTTTTGCTAGCTTCTTCTGCTTGTAAAGAGACTAAATGAGCAACTTCTAAATCTTTCTTATATTGTTTAGCTTTTTCATTCTCATCTAATGAATTGCTAACCTCACTTAAATCCCTTGTTATATTTGCCTGTTGTTGCACAAAGGAATTTAGCTTGTCTTGTGCATCATCATAGGTTTTTTGAGCAGTTAATCGAGTTGCTCTCACTTGCGCTAGTTTTTCATTTGCTTGTTGTGAAACTATTTGCGCTTCTTCAAGTTGTTGATTTATTTTTGCGCTATTTTCTTTGGCTATATTTATATTATTTTCTTCTGCGGCTTGGTGTTTGCTTAGTTCAGCCTTTTCTTTTTCATAAGACGCAATAATTTCGCTCGCTTCACTAATCAAA
>JAJRPR010000168.1 GCA_024280655.1 Alphaproteobacteria bacterium
CAAACAGGCCTAAGAGTAGATTTTTCTGAAGTTCAATCGGCAATAGATAGGCTTTTTGTGCAAGGTTCAAAACCAATCAGCATAGATGATTTACCTGGACCAACTGGAGAATCTAATCAGCTTTCAATCTATGCACGAGGTAATGTTCTTTGTCTTGGTTCGGGTGAAGAAAATGCAAATCTACAAAAGAAAGAAGCGCAATTATCAGGTTGTGCATCTCTAACTATATGCGCAGGTGGTGATGTTAATGGCATCTTGTCGCCAGAAGATTTGACTAGGCTAGTTGGGTTTGATGTTGTTGTCTTTTGGGGATCAGAGGCAGAGGCTCGTGCCTATAGAGTGGCACTCTCTAAGAGATCTGGTGCGATTTTACCTCTTATTACCAGTACTGGCGATAGCTCAAAATACCATATTGAACGCCACGTCTGCATTGATACTACTGCATCGGGCGGCAACGCAGAATTACTTGCCTCGATAGATGATAGAAATTGATAAAGCAAACCAAATTTTAGAAAAATTTACTTAGTCCACGTCAATATGATGTCGGGTGCAGAATCTGCGCTTTTGCGTTTAAATGTAGAGCAGCAAAACATTTTTATGTGTGAAGAATAACAGGTGCTATTAATGGAAATTGTAGCTAAAATCCGATGTGCAGTTCTTCGTACGAAGGAAAGCATTCGATCTATCAGTCGTAGAACTGGCCTACCTCAGGCATCAATATTTAACAGTTTTCCACGACTAATATCATAAAACAAATTTTTTGTAGTCAAGTGCTCTGTACTAGTATAGCGTAGTAAAGATTGGGCTGATTTGGCCTTAAATTATTAAATAAAAAATTTCTGGGAGGAAAATATGAAATCATTAAAGAGACTACTTGTAACAACTAGTGCTATTACAGCAATGTTGTTTGGTGGAGCGATTGTTGCTGGTTCAGCTGCAGAGGATTGCCCTAATGGCAGCCTTGACGAAGCCTATTGTGATCGCAATTTAGATCTAACAGCCGATCTACCACTTGATCCCAAAGACTGGGTCAACCCAGACACCATCATCTTTACCTATACCCCAGTTGCAGATCCGGCAGTTTATGCCAGCATCTGGGAAGGTTTTGTCGAGCACATGGCAGAAATCACCGGCAAAAAAGTGGTGTTCTTTCCAGTTGATTCCAATGCAGCCCAGCTTGAAGCTATGCGTTCAGGTCGCCTGCATGTTGCAGGTTTTAACACAGGCTCGAACCCGATTGCAGTTAACTGTGCTGGATTTGTACCATTTGGCATGATGGCGAAGAACGATGGTTCTTTCGGTTATGAAATGGAAATTATTGTTCCAGTGGATTCCGATATGCAATCACCTGCTGACATTAAGGGCAAAACTTTGGCCTTTACATCTCCAACATCCAATTCTGGCTTCAAAGCGCCTTCAGCGCTTCTGAAAGGTGAATTTGGTCTGGTAGCTGATGTAGACTACGAAACTGTATTTTCAGGTAAACATGACAACTCAATTTTAGGTGTTTACAATGGTGACTATGAAGTGGCGGCGATTGCTAACTCTGTTCTTGATCGTATGATACGCCGCGGCGGTGTCATTGAAGAAGGTAAAATCCGGACAATCTACAAGTCCCAAACTTTCCCAAGCACAGGCTACGGAGTTGCTTACAATCTTGATCCGGAGCTGACAGCCAAGATTAAGACTGCATTTTGGACTTACGAGTGGGATGATAATTTCAAGGTAGAATTTGAAAAAGCTGATCGCTTTATTGGCATCACCTACAAGACCGATTGGGCCGTTATTCGCCAAATCGATGCAGCCAACGAAGTCAGCTACGACTGTAAGTAATAAGCTGACAAGAAATACGCAGCCAGCTCACAATAGAAGTTCGTGAGCCGGCTGTGTTTCGCAACCAATAACAATAACATACAATAAAATTTCTAAAAAATTTGACTGGAGGATTTATGCTACGTCTTGAGGGCTTGGGCAAACGGTACAAAACTGGAGATGATGCGCTGAAAGGCGTTGATTTGGAAATACCTGATGGACAGGTAATTGCGTTAATTGGACCATCGGGTGCAGGCAAATCAACTCTGATTAGGTGCGTTAACCGCTTGGTAGAACCAACTCGTGGAAAGGTCTATCTAGGGGGTATGGAATTGACCAGCCTGTCATCTGGGGCACTTAGAAAAGCGCGCCGTCGCATGGGTATGATTTTTCAGGAATATGCCTTGGTTGAACGTTTGACGGTAATGGAAAATGTGCTTTCTGGCCGATTGGGTTATGTCGGGTTTTGGCAGGCGTTTTTACGCAAGTTTCCAAAAAAGGATGTTCGCGAAGCTTATCGCTTGCTTGATCGTGTCGGCATGATGCATATGGCTGATAAACGTGCAGATGAATTATCTGGCGGACAGCGCCAAAGAGTTGGCATATGCCGTGCGCTTATTCAAGACCCAGAATTGCTGCTAGTCGATGAGCCTACCGCAAGCCTTGATCCGAAAACTTCTCGCCAGATCATGCGACTTATTAATGAATTGTGTGCAGAGCGAGGTTTGGCGGCAATCATTAACATTCACGATGTGTTGCTGGCGCAAATGTTCTCGCAGCGTATCGTTGGTCTCAAAGTAGGTCTCATTGTTTATGATGGACCGCCCGATGGTCTCACGCCTGATGTGCTGACCGAAATTTACGGCGAAGAAGATTGGGAAGCCACCATCGATGAAGTCGATGAAGACGATGAAGATGAAGATGCTGACAAAGATGAGGCCGTATCATGAGTGATACCAACTCGCAAACTCCCTCCTATAGCGATTACTGGAAGCGCCCGCCCTTCATTAAAAGAGCATGGCTGCGCTGGTTGCTGATCGTTGGTTTTGCTATTTATCTTGCAGTTGCCTTGGGTACGATGGACGTGGACTGGCAGAGAGCTTGGGAAGGCCTTCCACGTGGACAACGATTTATCCAAGCGTTTTTTCCTCCAAATTTTGCTGATAATCGGGGTGTCGTATTTGATGGCATCATGGAAAGCATTTGGATGGCAATTAGTGCGACTATTTTCGGAATAATACTCTCTATTCCTATTGGCCTTGGTGCGGCGCGTAATCTGGCGCCTAGCTGGGTTTATTTCCTATGTCGTGGAATTATCGCGTCTTCTCGTTCTTTTCCTGAAATTATCATGGCAATTTTTGCGGTTAAGCTGTTTGGCTTTGGTCCCTTTGCTGGGTTTGTTGCTCTGTCAATCGGCACTATAGGATTTTTTGCCAAACTGCTGGCAGAAGATATTGAAGTAATGAACGCCTCGCAAGCCGAAGCGGTTAAGGTTACTGGATCAAGCTGGTTCCAATGGATTAATTACGCAATCCAACCCCAAGTGATGCCACGCATGATTGGTCTTTCAATGTATCGCCTAGATATCAATTTTCGTGAAAGTGCGGTAATCGGCATTGTTGGTGGAGGTGGTATTGGTGCGACCCTTAATACTTCATTTAGCCGATATGAATTTGATACGACTGCGGCCATATTGATTATTATAATTGCCATTGTGATGGTGCTTGAATACACCTCTGGTTACCTAAGAAAGTGGGTGCAATAATGCCATTAATTGAAACCAAAGACGGCCCGTTATGGAAACGTCGTACCCTCAAACAATCTCTTACCAGATTATTCTGGTGGATGTTGGGTTTAACCGTTGCTGCATTTGCTTGGAAACTTATTTCTGACAAAACGAACTGGTTTTTTGTGCAAAGTGCACCCAAAGAAGCTGCAGATATTGGCTCTCGCATGATGCCACCAGACTGGAGCTATATGGATGTATTGTGGATACCTGTATGGGAGACCATCAATATTGCTACGCTTGGTACATTAATTGCTATGGTGATTTCCATTCCTGTGGCATTTATGGCGGCAAGAAACACCACGCCTCATCCGCTGGCACGAGCATTTGCGCTGTTTATCACAGCGACATCACGATCAGTTAATTCGCTCATCTGGGCGCTAATACTGGTGTTCATTTTAGGACCAGGGGTTCTGGCAGGTACTATTGCAATCGGCTTGCGATCAATAGGCGGATTTTCCAAGCTGCTTTATGAAGCGATTGAAGAAATCAATCCAGTTCAGGTTGAGGCGATTGAAGCCACTGGAGCTAGTCGTTTGCAGCAGATAATTTATGCTATTGTGCCGCAGGTATTGCCGACCTTTGTCGGCGTTGGGGTGTTTCGTTGGGACATCAACGTGCGTGGTTCAACCATTCTTGGCCTTGTGGGGGCGGGGGGCATTGGATTGCAGTTGAGCGGTTCAATTAACACTCTTGCTTGGACACAAGTTTCTATGATCTTGTTGGTGATATTGCTGACGGTGATAATTTCTGAATGGGTATCTGCAAAAGTACGTGGTGCGATAATCTAGATATATTTAGTTTAGAGTAGGAATATTTATCGATGCAAAAAGCCTAAAACAATAGTTTTAGGCTTTTTGCAATAGTTTTTGTTTGATGTTTGACATGTTTTAATTGGCGTGCTTCCGTTAAATAATGACCTTACCCCCAAGATTGGGATTATAGTTAGAAAATTCTAGAAATAAATGATCTTATTTATTGGGAGCACGTCACCGGCAATGGACCCCATACGGGGGTATGTTGGCATGCGTTCGGCCTCTAACAATCAAGAGCGAGCAAAACTAGCACTCGAAGAGTTGAAAAGAGTTGGCGGATTTGAACGGTCTAATTTGATAATCGCTACACCTACTGGCAATGGGTGGCATGATCGTGGAGCCGTCGATAGCTTAGAATATTTGCATGCAGGAGACACTGCAATGGTGTCGATGCAATATTCTTATTTGCCCAGTTGGTTGATACTCATAACCGAACCCAACCGATCAACAAATTCAGCAAAAGCCTTATTTGACGAGATCTATGGCTATTGGACAACATTACCTAAGGACGCTCGCCCTAAACTTTATCTTTATGGTATGAGCCTTGGTGACCTTGCCCCCAAGTTAGTTCCACTTTATGCGTAGAGTCTTAGGTTGATATTTTTGTTTAAATTTTGTTGA
>JAJRPR010000169.1 GCA_024280655.1 Alphaproteobacteria bacterium
GGCTTTGGCGCAAAATTCAAACTCAATGGCTCAGCTAGTTGACGTGCTTAAAAATGCTGGAATTGAAGATCGTGATATTCAAACCTCAAATTTTAATATCTCCCCACAATATGCCTATAATAATAATTCAGCAAATAACCAGCCACCAAAAATCACTAATTATCGAGTGAGCAATAGCGTTACTATTATTGTGCGAGATATAGATAACTTAGGGAATATCATCGATCAAGCGGTAAGTGTTGGCGCAAATTCTATCAATTCGGTTTCGTTTGGCGTTGATGATCCGAGTGATTTATTAAATGAAGCTCGTAAATTAGCCATGGCAAACGCCATCGCCAAAGCACAATTATATGCAAAGACGGCTAGTGTTTCTTTAGGCAAAATTAAAGTCATTTCTGAAAATTCGGGATTTATGCCTCCTCCTTTCCCCCAAGAAATGTCCAGAATGGTATTGGCACAAGATAATGCATCAACTCCAATGCAATCAGGCGAATTAACATTTAGAACTAGTGTTAATGTGAGCTGGGAGCTGGAGCAATAATCAGCCCCAAAAAACCTGATAAATCATTCTTGCGCTAACGATTAATAAAAATAGCATAAATACTAGTTTGAGTTTTTTTGCATCAAACCTATGCGCTAGTGCCGCCCCAAGCGGCGCAACCAGAGTTGCAACAACACCTATTAGAATAAGAGCTGGCAGATTTATATAACCAATGGATAAAGGCGGTCTCCCTTCAACTCCTAAGCCAGAAATAATAAACCCTAACGCTCCGGGAACAGCAATAAGCACGCCAAGTGCCGCCCCAGTGCCTACAGCTTTGTGCATATTATGGCCAAAGGCCACCAACGAAGGCACACTAAGTGAGCCGCCACCAATGCCCATAAGGGCAGAAATATAACCAACAATAAAAGCAATTATTCTATGAGTAGGCTTTGATTTTTTAAGCTGCCCAATAAAGCGCTCCTGTACTGATAACAGCATATTCAATGCTACAAACAAAGCGACAACTGCAAAAATTATTCTAAGCATATCACCAGAATAATAACGTGCCATTATCCCGCCCAAAAGCGAAGCAATAATAATAGGAAGCGCCCATAATTTAACAATATCTAACATCACCGCTTCACGCCTAAAATGCGCCAAAGCGCTAGATGTACCCGAGGCGATTATCACCGCCAAAGAAGTACCAACTGCGACATGATGATAAATATTTGCGTCAATTCCTATAATGCCAAACGCCATTGCCATAGCAGGCACCATAATAATACCACCACCAACACCAAATAGCCCAGCCAATAGGCCAGCCAGCACCCCTGCCCCAATCAAACCAATTATTAAAGGAAAATATTCGCCAATCAGCGTCATAAATTATTCTGCGCCAGCTGAAATGAGAAGCTCAATAGTTTGCGCACGGCGATTTGGGGGGGTTTTACAAACCGAATTGAGCGCTGTTTTATTCTTTTTGCTTTTTATATTCACATCAGCACCTGCATTTAATAATAGCTTTATCTCTTCAATATTGCACCAACTTGCCGCACTAACTAAAGCATGAATACCATTTCGCCCAACCGCATTTACATCTGCCCCTGCATTAAGAAGCAATCTAGTGACGTCCTCACCGCCCTGCCTACCTGTTGCTAAATATAATAAAGGATCACCAAAACGGCTTTCCTTATTTGGATCTCCACCCTCAGCCAAATATTGACTTAATTCTTTTGTATTATTTTGTTGCACTGATGAGGCAATATCATATTCTGGCTTGCGTGGCTGGCAAGCAGAAACAAGAATAATTAGAAAACCAACAAATATCCATTTGCCAAAACTTTTCACCCAACAATCCTGATATATTTTGTTGAAGAACACTATATATTAATATTATTACTTAAGTAACAAGAATTGCAAGTTAACTTATTCCGCTCCTGTTTTTATCAGCTAAAGATTTTCCTGTCATTATATTCAATATCTAAGATTCTTCGCTACGCTCAGAATGACATCTGGAGGTAGGCTAGAGTGGCTGAAATTGTCATACTGAGCGTAGCGAAGTATCTTGAGATAAAATATTGTTCAAATAGATTTTATAGGCTGCCTTAAAATGGTTCTCAATTTTTCTGGAGCAACCCTTCGTGGATCATTTAGATATATCTCATGGTGATGGCCGCTTGGCACTAAGCCATTTTCTGGCATAAATTCATTGTGCATTTTGGCAATAGTTGGCCCCTCTTCACTATAGGAGCCAATATGCATAATTTGCACAGATTTCCCCTCAGTAAAATTTTCCATACGTAGGCTTGGCGGCTTATCCCCTAGTTTCTTAGTCGCCTTTTCTACTGCCTCATCAAATAATTCTTGCAACTGACCCCTATCCCAATCAGGCAATGTAATCATCATTCGCCATTTCCAATTATCTTTATTCATTTCGATAAAATCATTCATGTCATCAGCCCACCAAAGACCCTCAAGTGGCGGAGCGACAAAATCTTTGCCATATTTCTTTTTAGCAATGAATTTTATCGGATAAACCACCGAATAAAGCCACGCAACAGCCTCGCCATAAGCCTTATCACCGGGGGATCCTTCGCCATCAATCATCACAAATGGCATTTCTGGCACATCAACAATAGAAAATTCTTTGTGTGTTGGTTGATAAAATTCCTTTAGTTTTTTCTTTATATCTTCTTTTTTCATTTCTTTTTCTCCCAAGTTTTTAATTGTGTTTGCAATCCATTTTCGCTCCGCCTTCATTTGCAAAATTGCATGTTCAAACATGCTCATCACAAAATTTGGCAATGCATTTTGTTTTGTTTTTTCTTTCAAACGGGTAATTTCTTTAACGATTGCATCATCACGTTTTTTAAGTGCCGCAACCCCCTCACCGTTCTCAAACATCGCCCAATTAGCCATTCCAAGCATTAACGGATTTGTTTGCAGCTCTAAGTTTTCAATCGAGTTTTTCACCGCTATAAAAAGTTCCCCCTCCCCCCTTTTTGTAATATAAAATGCTTTTGGCTCTTTAGAGTTTTCAGCTCTAGTATCTAACATAATAGGCGTAATTAATTCCGCCTTTTCAAGCCGTGCCAAAACATAATAAATCGAAGAAAAAGCAATATCCGTCCATTCCCGCATTCCACGCTCTTTAATCAGCTTCTCAATTTCATAACCGTATCTTGGCGCTTCATTGACCAGACTAAGAATTGCCAATTCAGCATTGGTGAGTTTCTTTTTCATATTCTAGTGCTAGAATAGATAAATACAAATGTCAAATAGAGAAATCAATCCCTCGCTTCTTTATTATCCACGTTTAGTAAATTGATACCTTAGATCTCACGCTTTCACTCAGGACAACATGCGATGTACTGTCATATTGAGCGAAAGCGAAATATCTTTTACTTTGACAAATCTTTATGATGAAGTTCAAAACCAAAAAACTCTGTTCATATAACACTCGCTCCTATCGGTGACAGAGATTTACTTCAAAAATCAGATAAAAATATTTTTTGCTTTACTTGCAAATCATTCGCATCTAAGCAGAATGACTTAAGTTGTTATTTTTAGTTTGGATATATCATGGAATCTCTCTCCCCTATCGCTCTTGGTTTTGTTCGCTCTCTTCTTGCGGGGTTGATGACTGCAGTTGGGGCTATTCCTGTGCTTTTTGGCAAAACCCCTTCACAGGGCTTTCGTGATTTAACGCTTGGTTTTGCAGCTGGTGTGATGCTGGCTGCATCATTTTTCTCGCTTATCATTCCAGCTCTTGATGCCGCTGGAATTCGTTATGAGAGCGATTTAATTCCCCCCACTATTGTGGTTATCTCAATTTTGCTTGGAATGGGAGTGATAGCATTTTTAAATATGACATTGCCTCACGAGCATTTTGTGAGCGGACATGAGGGGCCACATTCAGATTCTTTACGCAGAATTTGGCTATTCATCATCGCAATTACAATTCATAACTTCCCAGAAGGCTTAGCGGTTGGCGTAGGGTTTGGTGCTGGTGGCATTGAGGGCGGA
>JAJRPR010000170.1 GCA_024280655.1 Alphaproteobacteria bacterium
CCCTTGCTGACAGACTTATTCAGCTTACGGGTGGATTAAGCGAGCGTGAGATGAGCGAGCAAGTTCTTGATAATATGGATATCGAAAAAGAGCGTGGTATTACAATTAAAGCGCAAACTGTGCGTCTTGAATATACAGCTGATGATGGTGAGACCTATATCTTAAATCTCATTGATACACCGGGTCATGTTGATTTTGCTTATGAGGTCAATCGCTCTTTGGCGGCTTGTGAAGGCTCGCTATTGGTGGTTGATGCAGCGCAAGGGGTTGAAGCGCAAACTTTGGCCAATGTTTATCAGGCAATAGAGGTCGATCACGAAATTGTCTCCGTGCTTAATAAAATTGATTTGCCAGCCGCCGAGCCAGAACGAGTAAAAACCCAAATTGAAGATGTTATTGGGCTTGATGCTTCAGAGGCGGTTGAAATTTCTGCTAAAACTGGCTTGGGGATTGAAAAAGTATTAGAGGCGATTGTTACCAAATTACCTCCCCCAAAGGGCGATAGAGACGCACCACTAAAAGCCATGCTGGTTGATAGTTGGTATGATACTTATCTTGGTGTTGTTGTGCTTGTTCGGGTGATTGATGGCGTGATAAAAAAGGGTCAAAAAATTCGTATGATGGCAACTGGTGCGACTTATGATCTTGATCGTGTCGGGGTTTTTACTCCCAAATTAGTGCAAGTGGGCGAGCTTGGGCCTGGAGAAATTGGCTTTGTTACCGCTTCAATTAAAGAGGTTGCTGACACAAACGTTGGTGATACTATTACCGATGATAAAAACCCGTGTGAAAAAGCACTAACTGGTTTTCGACCAGCGCAACCTGTGGTTTTTTGTGGGCTATTTCCAGTTGATGCCAATGATTTTGAAGATTTACGTGCTGCAATGGGCAGGTTACGCCTAAATGATGCTAGTTTTTCTTTTGAAATGGAAACGTCAGCGGCGCTTGGTTTTGGCTTTCGTTGCGGTTTTTTAGGCCTATTGCATCTTGAGATTATTCAAGAGCGTCTTTCACGTGAATTTAATCTTGAACTTATCGCCACCGCCCCATCGGTTGTTTATGAAATGGCGATGAATAATGGCGATGAGATTAAATTGCATAATCCTTCTGACATGCCAGAAGTTACAAAAATTGCTGAAATTCGTGAGCCATGGATTAAGGCAACAATTCTTACTCCTGACGAACATTTGGGCGCAATATTAAAATTGTGCCAAGATAGGCGTGGGATTCAAACCAACCTGACCTATGTTGGCGCACGAGCAATGGTTGAATATGATTTACCGCTTAATGAAGTAGTGTTTGATTTTTATGATAGGCTAAAATCTATTTCTCGTGGTTACGCATCTTTTGATTACAGCCTTGATAATTATCGTCAGGGCGACTTGGTGCGCTTAAATGTTTTGGTCAATGGCGAGCCAGTGGACGCACTTTCAATGTTGGTGCATAGATCGATTGCTGAAGCACGTGGCCGCATCATGTGCGAAAAACTAAAAGAGCTTATTCCCAATCACCTGTTCAAAATTCCAATTCAAGCAGCAATAGGTGGTAAGGTAATTGCTCGAGAAACTATTTCGGCATTGCGTAAAGATGTAACAGCAAAATGTTATGGCGGCGATGTTTCTCGTAAGCGCAAACTTTTGGACAAACAAAAAGCTGGTAAGAAAAGAATGCGCCAATTTGGCAAGGTAGAAATCCCACAAGAAGCGTTTATTAAGGCGCTTAAAATGAGTGATTAACTTTCAGCCATTTTTCTTACCCTCTAATTTACCTAAATCAATTTTGCAAAAACCTTGCGAGGGGATATCTAGTGCTGAATTAAATTTAGATGACATGTTTTGAAAAGCAATAAGGCCTGTTAATTCAACCAGTGCATCATCATCAAAATGCTTTTTAAGTGCATCAATATGCGCTTTGCTCACTTCTTTATTAGAGTAAGTCATCGCTTCACAATATTTAAGCGCTGCTATTTCTATATCATCAAACATAGAGCTATTTTGCCAATCGCTTAGCGCCTCAGTTTTTTCTTCACTTACCCCACGCTTTAGTAGAGTATTGGCATTTATATCAATGCAAAATTTACAATGGTTTATTTGTGAAACACGAACTGTTATTAATGAGCGAAGCGCTGGGGAAAGTGGCGAGGATTTACGATTTAATGCGCCATAAAGTAGCGCTAGAGTTGAAAATACTTTTGGCGATCGTGCCCATAAAAGGCCGGGCTCTAGCACTTTGCCGTAAGTTTTCTTTTGCTTGAAAAAGAACAATCGAATATAAAATGGGTAAGCAGAAAGTGGTTTTGGCTCTACATACATTTTTAGCTCCTGTTTTTATTGCCCCCTAATTTGATCCCTTTTCTTTCACAAACATCAAACCTATTGCACCAAGCAATAATAGGGCAATTACTGGCGTGATACCAATGCGCTGGTCTTGGCTTATTAAGGTTACATAGCCAATAGCTAATGGTGCAATGAACGAAGTTGCTCGTCCTGTTAGCGCATAAAGACCAAAGGCTTCTGTTGTTTCGTCCTCTTCGACTTGGTCAACTAACAAGGTGCGTGAAGCGGCTTGTAATGCGCCACCACTTGCCCCAATTAGCGAGCCAGCAAGATAAAACACAATAACTGGCGTGCTAGCAGAAGTAACAGGGACTACAAAAAAGATATTTTCTGGGGTTGTTGAAACAATGATGGTACAGGCTATCATCAATAGGCAACATGAGATGAAAACTACTGCTTTGGGGCCAAATTTAGCGTCCATTCTACCGCCAAGAAATGCTCCTGCTGCTCCTGCAATCCCTGCAATAATACCAAAAATTCCTATTTCGGTGATAGACATTTTCAAAACACCTGCGGCATAAATACCGCCAAACATAAATAGACCATTGAGCCCATCACGATAAAACATTGAAGTGATTAGAAAAGAAAAATAGGATTTGCGTTTTGGTAATTGACGAATTGTTTCCCATAGGTTTGAAAGCGCTTGTTTTACTGCTTGTCCTTGCCCTTCTCGTTTTTTAATATCAGGGGTGAACAAAAATAGCGGAATAATAAATACTAAAAACCACATAGCAGTTAATGGCCCTGTGGCACGCTCACCTTCAAATTGAGTAGCGTCTAGCCCCAACATAGGCGAAAGACCAACAAGCGTTTTACCTGAAATCGGATCTGCCGCCATTAGCGCTAAAACAATGACCAGCGCAATAATGCCGCCAATATAACCAAGCGCCCAACCAGAACCTGAAAGTTTTCCTAAGTCTTCACGAGGCACTAGTGAAGGCATCATAGAATTAGTGAAAACGGCTGAAAATTCAATGCCGATAAGCCCAATAACAAAGGCAACAAGAATAAGCGTAACAGGAGCAACACCGCCCGGAACTGCAAACCATAATAAAGAAGCGCCAACTACTACAAGAATAGAAAAGAACGCAATAAATGGCTTGCGAGGGCCTGTAACATCTGCCATTGCCCCAAGAATGGGCGCTAGAATGGCAATAAATATACCACCTATGCCCATAGCTAAACCCCAAACGGCTTGCCCTTCAACAGAATTGCTAGCAACTTGCGCTACAAAATATGGTGCAAAAATAAAGGTAATTAATACCGTATGATAGGGTTGTGCCGCCCAATCAAACAACATCCACGAAAAAATACCTTTTTTTGAAACTTTTGCCATAATCATTATCCCCCCAGATTTTCTTGAGCCTAGAGCTTAAATTTCACTTTGTCGAGAAAGTTCCAATTATCGGCAAATGATCTGTGTACTTAAAATCATTATTAAAAGTTTTTATGTCATTTATTTTTACATTTGGGGACGCAATAAATCCATCAATTATTGCTGTGTAATTCTCCCCTTTAACATAAGGCTTTTGATTGCTTCTTACCGTTGGATTATTTTTATCAATGCCAATTTGCCAATCTCTTGGCAACCTTTCACTTGGAAACGCAATTTTCCAAAATAAATATTTTTCTTCGGTTTTATGAGGAAAATTAGAATTGGCTAATTCCATATTCCAGTCTCCGCCCAAAATTACATAATTGCCTTTTTCATATTCCTGTTCAGCAAAAGCAAAAACTGCATCAAACTGCTTTTGCCGAATGTTTCCGTTTGCATCAAATGCCGCCAGATGCAGATTTATAATAACCCACTGAGTGGGTTTGCCAGCAATATCAAAATAATTGATTTGCAAAGCATAATGACGGTGAAATATTCCGCCAAGCGGCTTAGGCTCAAAGGGCAATGTTTTAATAGAGGTTAGTGCTGGCTTTGCTTTAGCTAAACTAAGAGTGCCATGTTTTATATTGAACGGATAGGGCAGACCAATGGAGGCAAAGTCGGGGCGAAAAATAATAAAATACTTCATAAAAATGCTAGTGATTTCTCTCAAAACATCAACATTTCTACTTAAAAAGCTCTTCTCGCTTACTTCTTGCAATAGAAAAATATCAACTTTTATTTGCTGTAATTGCTTTATGATTGCGTTTAGATTTTTTTGAACTATTTTTTTTGAGGGAGCTAATAAATGCTTGCCGCCATCAATTAAAAAATCGCTTTCTTGCCCAAGTCCAGCATAGCCGATATTCCATGTGGTGAGCTTGATAGCTTGAGGTAATGTCTTTTTTAGCCCTTCAGGGCTACTGATAATGTTAGCACCTTTTGGTGCAATTTTTCGATTGAGCAAGACAATGATTGCCAAATAGAAAATGGCTAAAAAAACCATGCCAAACAAGAAAATGAAAAATAGGTTCAATTATTGGCGCTCCAATATTAGGGTTAAGTGGCTTTGTTACCTAACAATATAGAACCAGCTTATTAAGGGGTAAAGTATTTTACTTTCATGGCGATATTTTTACTACCACTCTTATGCTTGAACCCCCACCCTACCCCTCCCCGCAAGGGGGAGGGAATTAACTAGCTAAAGTTGGCAACCTCTTAATTCTCTCCTTACAAAAAGTAGGGGTTTCTCTTTCTTCTCCCTCCCCCTTGCGGGGAGGGTTGGGGGTTAGAATAAAACGAGTGAATTCACAATCCTAAAACCTAATTCCTAACCAAATCTGATAATAGACCAGCAGCAACAGACAGACGAGAAACAGTGAGTTCATCACCTGTTAAATCTGAAACCATCTCAATTATACGATCTATTTCTTCAGATCGCTGATTGTGCCAAACCTTATATCTATCCCCTATTGCACCTTTTCCAGCTCGCAACACATCACAAGTCAAATCACGTTGCGCCCGCATAACATTGGCCATAGCTCTATCAAGCGCCATACGGTCAAATTTATCTGATAGATCAATTCGCCCGCCCTGCTCGGTTATTTTGCCAAGCTTGAAAGTTTCAACAATAGTGAAATAGGCTTCTGCCGCCTCAGAAACTGAAACTTTGGTTTTTTCAGAAGCTAAAACAATATCGGAGCAAAGCGTGAGAGCCGAAAGTTCTGCAATGCGACGAGCAAGATCAAGCGGAGCGCCACCATTAACAAAGCTCACTGCCTGATCAGCCACCGATTTTGCAATGAAATTTGGTAAAAGACTGCCCCAATTAGTGCGTATTTCTTCAACGCCTTCATTATAACGTTTAACAATATTAGATAGACCATCTTCAAAACTAACATTGCGTAAAAACCACAAGGTCTGCTCAACTTGTAATGTAAGAACTTCGGCATAAAGCTCTAATTGGGTTGCACCTTTTATTTTATTATCCAAATCATCAATAGAATTATTCAGATCTGCAAGTGAATATACATCTCTTGCGGTTGCGTAAGCAAAGGCAACTTGCGCTTCATTCGCCGTTGTTGCTGACATCATGCGATAGACAAAAGATGCGCCCCCTCGATTTATCATAGCATTGCAAAGAACTGTTGCGATAACTTCTCGCCTTAGGCGATGATTATCTATCGTTACAATATAAGTGCTTTTAAGCCTTTCTGGGAAATAGCGATAAAGCTCTTTTGAGAGATATGGATCATCTGGAACTTTTGAATTTAGCAGTTCCTTATAAAGCGTGTTTTTAGCGTAAGAAAGCAACACTGCAAGCTCTGGACGCACAAATGGCTGCCCTGAATTTATGCGATCAGATATTTGCGCTTCATCTGGTAAAAACTCAACAGATCTATCAAGCTCTCCTTTATGTTCAAGATCGTGCATGAATAAAACAAGATCTGGAAAAGTTTCCATGCCACGTCGCTCAATCAAAGATAATGCTAATGTTTGCAAATAATTATTACGCAAACATAATTCAGCTACCTCATCTGTCATAGTGGCTAAAAATTCATTGCGAGCTTCTAAATCTAGCTTTCCTGAACGAGTTAAAGTTCCAAGCGCAATTTTGATATTAACTTCAAGATCCGATGAGTTCACACCAGCTGAATTATCTATTGCATCTGTGTTAATACGCCCACCATTTAGCGCAAATTCTATACGCCCAAGATGCGTAATTCCAAGATTAGCACCCTCGCCAATAACCTTTGCTCGCACCTGTTTGCCACTAATACGAATATCATCATTTGCTCTATCATCAGCGTCCGCATCGCTTTCAGAACTTGAGCGAACATAAGTGCCAATACCGCCAAACCATAATAAATCGGCTTCTGCTTTTAGGATAGCGTTCATAAGCTCATTTGGTGTTAGCTTATTATTATCTAAGCCCAACATTGAAACTGCTTCATCAGATAATTCAATGCTTTTTGAGGAGCGTGGATAAATCCCGCCGCCCTTTGAAAGCAATTCCTTATTATAATCTTGCCAAGTAGAGCGACCCATCTCAAACAATCTTTTGCGCTCAACAAAAGAGCTTGCAACATCAGGATTTGGGTCAATAAATATATCTCTATGATCAAAAGCGCCAAGTAATTTTATTTGCTCTGAGAGCAACATACCATTGCCAAACACATCGCCCGACATATCACCAATTCCAACAACACTAAATGGCTCGCTTTGAATATCCCTATCCATTTCACGAAAATGCCGCTTAACCGCTTCCCAGCCACCACGTGCCGTTATGCCCATTTTTTTATGATCATAACCAACTGAGCCACCAGAAGCAAAAGCGTCGCCAAGCCAAAAGCCACGTTGTTCAGAAATGCCATTGGCAATATCAGAAAAGCTAGCAGTGCCCTTATCGGCTGCCACAACTAAATATGGATCAGCACCATCTTTACAAACAACATTTGGCGCAACTATTACTTTATCACCATCAAGATTATCGGTTACATCAAGTAAAGTGCCAATGAAAATCTTATATGCCGCTATGCCAAAAGACATAAAAGTCTCTCTATCAGGGTTTGCTGGCATGGTTTTGGGCACAAACCCGCCTTTTGAGCCAACGGGAACAATCACTGCGTTCTTGACCATTTGTGCTTTAACCAGCCCTAAAACTTCGGTTCTAAAATCTTCAGGCCGATCTGACCAGCGCAAACCTCCACGGGCAATTTCTCCGCCCCGCATATGAATACCTTCAACGATTGGGGAATAGATAAATATCTCACGATAAAGGCGAGGTTCTGGCATTCCATCAACTTTGTGGCAATCATATTTCATCGCTAGAGCAGGTTTGCGTGCGCCGTCTTCTTGTCTTTGAAAAAAGTTAGTTCTAAGTGAGGCGTCTATTAAATTTAAGAAGTGACGAATAATTCTATCTTCATCGGCTGAGCTAATTTGTGCTACTTGCGCTAATATTTCTTCGCTAAGGCGACTAATTTCAGCTGTCCTATCTTTTTCAAATTCAGGATCATAAGAAGCATAAAATAAATCAATAAGTTTTTTTGCTATATCGGAATGAATGCAAAGCGTGTTCCACATATATTTTTGCGAAAATGATACGCCTAATTGCTTTAAGTAACGCCCCATTGCCCGTAAAATTGTTACATCTTGCCATTTTAATAATGCAATAGTGCTTAATTCGTTAAAGCCGTCACTTCCAGCAAAACCGTCCCAAACACCAATTATCGCATCCTCTAAAACGCTTGCTATTTTTTCTATGTCAATTATTTGCTCATTGTTAGTTTCAATAACCATATCATGGATAAAACGCTTTATCCCGTCTTGTGGGCGAACTTCGTAGGAGCGCTCATCAATTACCCTAAAGCCAAAATTTTCAAGCATGGGCACACGATCGCTAAGCGGAATTGGCGTTGCTACATGATATAGGCGTAAATTATATTGAATATCTTGCTTTGATGCTTCGTCGCCTTGCATATCTTGCGCAATAAATCTTACTGAAATACGCTCGCTTTGCTCTAATTCCTTTAATATAGCAATATCTTTTAGCGCCTCAAGATGCGAATTATTAGTTTGATAGGCTGGTGAAAAACTATCCTTATAATTAGCAATATCTGCAGGATTACTAGCAGCCTCAATTAATCTATCGCCAAAATTCTTGGTCAAATTACTAACTTCTGCTTCTAATATTTCACGATCAATTATTGGAGTTTTGCCCTCACGACGACCAATAATAAAATGCACACGAACCAACTCCCCTTCAGGGAAATATGGATAATAGGCTGAAAGATGACCATTATATTTTTTTGCCAAATATTGCGCAATTTGCTCACGCAAGGTTGATGTATATCTATCACGAGGCAAATATAACATAATAGAAACATAATTATCAAAGGGATCAATTCTTGGTAACACACGAATTTGCGGGCGATCGGGAAGAGTTGAAACAATTTTTGCAAACTCTAATAATAGACCTTCAGAAATTTGAAAAATTTCTTCACGTGGATAATTATCCAAAGCCGCCATTAATGCTTTTCCTGCATGGCTTTTTGGCGCATAGCCAGAGCGTTTCATTACTTCAGAAATTTTACGTCTAATGAAGGGAACTTCAATA
>JAJRPR010000171.1 GCA_024280655.1 Alphaproteobacteria bacterium
AGTTGGCTAATGTCCGCCCCATGAACCTTTAATGTCTGGCGCACTTTTTCAGATTTTTCAAGATTCCTAACGCTACCACGCACTCTATAACCTTCTTTAAGAAGCTGTAGCGCCACGTGCGAGCCAACAAAACCTGAAATTCCTGTGAGTAAAACTAAATCTGACATAATAAACCTTTGCGTTTTCATACGAATTATACTATAATCGTTTAGTTAGTCAAGTGTATAAATATAAGGCAAGCTTTTGGCAGCAGAAAAAGAAGTATCGAAAAAAACAAAGCGCACAAATGAAATATTAGATGCGGCTTTGGGCTTGGCATTGGCTAAAGGGCTAAATAGCACCACAATGGAAGCAATAGCCAAGCAGGCTAATATTTCTAAAGCCACGCTTTACGCCTATTTTGCCAATAAGCAACAAATATTTGCAGCTATTACCGCTCGGTTTTTCGCTGAACTTAAAATTTTGGTTGAAACAGGACTAAATAAAGATTTACCACTAAGCGATAGAATTGCTTTAGCTTTATCTTCAAAATATAAAGTAGCTTTTCGTCTATTTGCAGGCTCAGCGCATAAAGATGAGATTTATTCTCAAAAATCAAATTTTGCTGGCAAAGAGGTAGAAGAATTTGAAATTTGGTTACAGCAAAAAATCTCTCAAGCCCTTTTGGATAGCGGGCATAAAGAGCCACAAAAATATGCGCAAATTATATTAGCCTGCGCAAAGGGCATATCTGAAAGCGCCACCAGCGCCAGTCAAATTGGCCCAGCAATTAGGTTAGTAGCTAAAAAATTACTATAGAAAGTTCTTCAAAAGATAGAATAAACAATTTCTACCTTTCCCTTCGTCATACTCGGGCTTGACCCGAGTATCCAGAATGCTAACAATATCAACATGTTATGGATCCTCGGGTCAAGCCCGAGGATGACGAGAAGGGGGTATTTGGGTTTAACCAGACAGTAGCACCCCTTTTGAAGAGCCTCCTAGAGGGGGTTCTTGCGTGCCCCAAAGGCTTAAATCATTTAGGGAAAAGCAAGTGAAAATTTTAGGCATTTATTATGGCAAAGAACAAAAAACCGCAAAAGGTAAAAGCAAGGCTAATTCGTGGCTTTAACGATCGCTCATCAAGCGATATTCGTGCAACCGATGAGATGATGGGTAAGATCCGCTCGGTGTTTGAGCTTTATGGATTTGATCCGATTGAAACACCATTTTTAGAATATACTGATGCTTTGGGTAAATTCCTGCCAGATAGTGATCGCCCGAATGAGGGTGTTTTTTCATTGCAAGATGAAGACGAGCAATGGCTAAGTATGCGCTATGACCTAACCGCTCCGCTGGCTCGCCATGTAGCACAAAATATTAATGAAATTTCTATGCCATATCGCACTTTTCGCTCTGACTGGGTGTTTCGTAATGAAAGGCCGGGCCCCGGACGGTTTCGTCAATTCATGCAATTTGATGCAGATATAGTTGGCGCACCTAGCGTTTCGGCAGACGCTGAAATGTGCATGATGATGGCGGATACTATGGAGGCGCTGGGGATTAAGCGTGGTGATTATGTTATTCGGGTGAATAATCGCAAGGTGCTGGACGGTGTGCTTGAGGCGATTGGGGTTGAGGACGAAGGGCAAAAACTGGCTGTTTTGCGTGCATTGGACAAACTAGATCGACTTGGCTTGGAAGAAACTCGTGCATTACTTGGGGCAGGACGAATTGACAAAAGTGGTGAGTCTACTCAAGGTGCTGGGCTGAATAAAAAACAAATTCATCAGCTTGGCGAATTCTTCCCTATTCTTTCTATGGAAGAATTTTTGGGCAAGTTAGGCCCTGATGTTTTTGATGAGGTGGACGAAAATTTCGTAGATGAGATATCTTATAAAATGAAATGGGGTGATGATTCGCCAGAAAAAAAGAACAAGCCCTCTAAAAGCGAAAGAGATCATTACAAAAAAAACCCTGATTATTCTGAAGATGACGAAACAGAAAAAAAATATATCAAGGAAACAAATAAAGATATAGTAGAACAGCTTAGAAGGAATACTGCATATACTAGTAATTCTTCGTTTCTTGATGGTTTAAGTAAACTTGGGGCAATGGCCGATCTTCTCTCTGCATCAGGTTATGGTCCACGCAGGGTCAAAATCGACCCCTTATGCGTGCGTGGTCTCGAATATTATACTGGCATGGTCTAGGAAGCCGAGCTGCTGTTTGATGTCACCAACAAAAAAGGCGACAATGTCGTCTTTGGCTCGGTTGGTGGCGGTGGGCGTTATGATGGTTTGATTAAGCGCTTTACTGGGCAGGCTGTTCCTGCGACTGGTTTTTCTATTGGGGTTTCTCGCCTTATGTCGGCGCTTAAAAATCTTAATCGGCTTGAGGATAACGCAATGCCAGCGCCGATTGTGGTTTGTGTTATGGATAAATCTCGCATTGCTGATTACCAGCAAATGGTTGGTGAACTTCGTGCCGCTGGCATTCGTGCTGAAATGTATCAGGGCAACCCAAAGAATTTTGGCAAACAGTTGCAATATGCCGATAGGCGCAACTCACCTGCGGCAATTATTGTTGGATCGGACGAATTTGAACAAGGCATTATTCAGATTAAAGATTTGGTTGTGGGCAAGCAAGCGTCAGAAAATATCAAAGATAATGAGCAATGGAAAAGCGAGCGTCCCGGACAGTTTGAATGTAAGCGTGATGAACTGGTTGCAAAAATAAGAGAGCTTCCAGCGATTAAGGCTTGGCTAAATAATGAGTGAAGCAAACGAAAATCGCAATAAGCTGGTTGAGTTGATAAAACAAAAAGCAACGCTCAGTGATGTGCCAATGTTATTGCCTGCTAACCCATTTTTTGATTTAGCAGGGGAAGAATTTGGCCGCCGTCTATTGCTCACCAATGGGGTAAATGATGTTGAATATTGCTTGCGCCCTGAATTTACTTTGCCCATTGCAATAGAGTTTTTAGCCTCAAAAAAGACATGCGCTAATATTGGATATATTGGTAAAATTTTTCGCCAGCGAGCCAATGGGCCAAGTGAATTTTTACAAGCTGGAATTGAATTTTTAGGGCAAGAGAACCGCAATGAAACCCTAGAGCAAATGTTTGATTTTGCTGTTAGTGCTACTAAGGTCTATAATATAAAGCCGCAAATCCTATTAGGCTCAGTTGAAATTTTTGAAAGCATATTAGAGCAAATAAATATTGCAAAAGTCTGGTTGCCTCGTATTCGTCATCGCTTTGGCCATGCTGATGCAATGTCCCGCTTGCTTGAGAGGTTATCTGATCCGCATGGTGCTAGCGCTGGCGCTGGTGGTAGCACTGGATCATTGCCATGGAAAGAAGATGAGCTAATTAGCGTTATTTCTGATCAAATGATTGCGGCTGGCCTATCGCTAACTGGCTCACGAACTCCACAAGAAATTGCTAATCGTTATTTTGAAAAACAACAGCTTAATGCCTCAACAGTTCCTAGCGAAATAATAGGTTTTTTGCAAAATTATCTAAATATAAATGGTGAGGCTAATAGTGCTTTAGAGCAAATAAATATATTGGCAAATGATTTTAGCTTAGATTTACAAGCGCCGCTTAATCGTCTTTTGGATCAAATTGCCCTGCTAAAGAATGAGCAGGGGCTTGAAGAAATACTATTTGATGCAAGTTTTAGCCCAGCCCTTGATTATTATACGGGCATAGTTTTTGAGCTTAAAAATAACAATGAAACTCTAGCATCGGGCGGTGAATATAATCGTCTGCTTGAGCGCCTAGGTGCTGCAACACAAATAAATGCTACTGGCTGTTCTTTATGGATTGATCGTTTGGAGGGCGCAGAAAATGAGTGATATAATTTTAGCTGTTCCATCAAAAGGGCGACTTGAAGAACTCTCAAGAGCAATTTTTGCTGAGGCTGGCATGGCGATTGAACGCCCCGGTGGCGCTCGCTCTTATAGCGGTAATTTAGTTGGCTATAATAATATTTCAGTGCAATTTTTACCAGCTAGCGAAATCGCCCGTGAACTTGTGCGAGGAAGCGTTGATATTGGCATTACTGGCATTGATCTAATTTATGAAACCGCAGAAAATGCGATTGATAATGTCGTGCTGGCATGTGAGCTTGGTTTTGGGCAAGCAGATGTTGTGGTGGCAATTCCTGATGCGTGGATTGATGTAACGAACATGCGTGACCTATCAGATGTTGCGGCTGATTTTAGCAATATTCATGGACGCTGGTTACGAGTGGCAACAAAATATGTGCATTTAACAAGGCAATTTTTTGCCCAACATCAAATTGCGCAATATCAAATTGTACAATCGGTTGGCGCAACAGAAGCTGCCCCAAGTTCGGGTGCGGCTGATTTAATTGTTGATATTACTTCAACTGGCTCAACCCTAAAGGCCAATGGTTTGCGCATTTTAAGCGATGGAATAATATTAAAAAGTGAGGCAACTCTCATAGTTTCAAAAAGCGCAAATTGGACCCCAGCGCAAAGAATGACCATAGCGCAAATTCTTGATGCTATTGGCATTGAGCAAAATGAAGATGAGTAAATTATCTTTCTTGATTGCTAGCAAATGGAAATAGAAATTCTCCTGCTATTAGCTATGGTTGGCATGGCGGCTGGTTTTGTTGATGCGATTGCAGGCGGTGGCGGGCTCATTGCTTTGCCTATTCTTATTTCAGTTGGTTTGCACCCAGTTGCCGCTATGGCGACCAACAAAATGCAAAGCATTATCGGCACAGCAACCGCCTCTTTTACCTATTGGCGCAAGGGGTTAATTAATTTACGCTCATTAATATTTGCCATTATCTTTACCTTTGCAGGCTCTTTTTTAGGGGCATATATAGTTAAACAAATAGATGCTTCTGCTCTTATGTTAGCAGTGCCAATAGCGCTTATTGTAATAGCTTTATACTTTTTGTTTGCACCAAACCTAAGCGATGAAAGTAAATCTGCACGGCTTAATTTTCTATATTTTGCACCCATTTTAGGGTTTTGCATTGGCTTTTATGATGGAATTTTTGGTCCCGGAACTGGCTCATTTTTTACCATTGGCTTTGTTACATTATTTGGGTTTGGGGTTTTAAGAGCAACAGCAAACGCCAAAATATTAAATTTCACCTCAAACCTAGCGGCATTAGCTTTGTTCATTCCAGCAGGGGACGTTGTTTGGCCAATAGCGATTACTATGATGGTTGGGCAAATTATTGGCGCAAGATTGGGCGCACTTACAGGAATAAGATTTGGCGCAAGATTTATTAAACCAATAATTGTTATAGTATGTATTGCTATGGCGCTAAAATTATTACTAGATACTTAGCCCGTGTTTTTTTGCTAATGCCTGCAAATTCTCTTCTGGCCTTGCTCCAACATGTGAAATAATCTCAGAAGCACAAAGACAACCAAGACTTAGAGCTTGGTGCATATCTTGCCCTCTTGCCAAAGCTAATAAAAAGCCAGAAGCAAATAAATCACCAGCTCCAGTTAGATCAACAATATCATCTACCTTAAATGCTGGCACAGTAATTACCTCACCATCAGCAATAGCCATTGCACCATCTGCGCCCATAGTAATGGCAGCAATTTCGCAATCTTGCGCTACCATTTGCACGGCATGATGCAAATCATCTGTTTCGTATAATGATTTTAATTCTTCAACATTGGCAAAAACATAATCGCAAGTTTGCGAGCGCAAAAGATCCAAAAATTCTTCCCGAAAACGCCCCACGCAAAATGGATCGCTAAGCGTAATAGCAGTAGCCCTCTCGTGCTTATGGGCATAATTAGCTGCTTGCACAAAAGCCAATTTAGCCTCTGGCGGATCCCATAAGTACCCCTCCATAAAGGTAATTGCTGCCGAGCCAATTTGATCTTCGCTCATATCAACTTTTGTTAAATCATGACATGCCCCAAGATATGTGTTCATAGTGCGCTCGCCATCGGGAGTGATTAATATCATAGATTTACCAGATGCTGCGCCATGCTCTAGCATTTTTACCTTATATTCAACGCCAGTTTTTTGTAAATCATCGCTAAAAAAATGCCCGACCTCGTCATTTGCTACTTTGCCAACAAAAGCCGCACGTCCGCCAAGTGAGGCAACTCCTGCGGCAGTGTTAGATGCTGAGCCGCCAGAAATTTGAACTTTATCATCTGGCATTGCTTCATATAATTCTTGTGCCCGATCCGATTCAATAAGGTGCATAATGCCCTTATTTAGATTTTGTGAGATCAAAAAATCGTTCTCAACTTTTGCTAAAATATCGGTGATAGCATTACCAATAGTTAGGACATCGATTTTGCAGTTGCTCATGTTTTAGACTTTCAAAAATTAATTTTGGCGACCTTATATCGCTTATGGATTAAGACAAGTCTAAAGGTAAGAAATTCATATTTTACTAACGTAAATATTTTGGTGAGAACTTAAATTTTTTGATCTTTGCAGCTGCCTCATGGCGCATTAGATATTTATAAAACATGCCAAAAGCCAAGAAAATCACAAAAGAAATAGCTAGATAATAAAGCGCTGCAACGGAGAAATGTAAAAACACATTATAATCTTTTTCAAATAATTCACCTGCTTTATTCATTAAATCTTTTTGCTCATTAATCACTGGAAGC
>JAJRPR010000172.1 GCA_024280655.1 Alphaproteobacteria bacterium
GCTAGATCCGATCATCCAGTCGATGTGAATTGCTGAACTATTGCCGCCCTGCTCTTTTACCTGCTGTTTTGTAATATTTTCATTATCAACAAAACATTTAGAATAACATTGCCCCAACGCAATATGGCAAGATGCATTTTCGTCAAATAGTGTATTATAAAATAAAACCCCTGATTGTGAAATTGGTGATGAGTGGGGCACAAGTGCTACCTCGCCCAATCGCCTTGCCCCCTCATCAATATCTAATACTTTAAGTAATATTTCTTCGCCCTTTGAAGCGCTTGCCTCAATGATTTTGCCGTCCTTAAATGTAACTTTTATATTATCAATTAACGAGCCCTGATGAGATAGTGGCTTGGTTGAACTTACATAGCCATCTACCTTTTGTGCGTGCGGAGTTGTGAAAACTTCTTCACTTGGAATGTTAGCATTACAAATAGTGCCGTTTTTTGCTTTGGCAGCGCCCCCTGCCCACTCGTGCCCATCGGCCAAGCCAACAATTAAATCTGTGCCCTTTGCTCTAAAATGCAACGCTGCAAAATTTTGCTCATTAAGCCATTTTGCTCTTTTAGCAAGGTTTTTATTATGCTGCTTCCAAGTAGCTATTGGATCTTTTGTATCGGCATAAGAGGCGGCAAAAATCGCATTTGCTAATTTTTTAATCGCCTGTTTTGTGCTTTCTTTTGGAAATACTAATTTCGCCCAATCAGCACTTGGATAGGCGATAATATTCCAATTAATATTAAACGCTGTTATGCGCTCACGAACTGGCGCACCAGCATTTGAAAGCGCTTTATTGGCACGGCCAACCTTATCTGGATCTTCATTGGTTAATAATTGCGGGTTTTCGCCAATTATTGCAAGGCGGGCGGTGTTTTCATCAAAGGCCTTTGCCATTCCCTCAAATAGCCAGTTAGGTGCTTTATCAAAACTTTCATCATTTGCATATTTATAGCGCAAAAGAGACATTTTATCATCATTATAAAAGCAAGTCACCAAACCAGCCCCAGCCTTATAGGCTTGTTTTGTAACTTCACGAACCAGCGGCAGTGCTTCAATGGGTGCGCTAATGATTAGGTTTTGCCCCTTTTGCAGGTTCACGCCAGTTTTAATAGATAGTTTGGCTAGTTTTTTTAATTTACTTTTTGATATGGGATTAGACATGATGAAAACCTTATTATTTTAATTATTCTTGGCTAAGTGCCAGTGCTTGTTGTGCTTCTTGTTTTGTCAGCTGCTCGCCTTGTTTGCGCTTTAGCAAAATTTCACGTGCTTTTTCATATAAATCATCTTGCCAAAACGGCAAACAACCATTGCAGCCTCGTGCGCAACAGCCCTTTACGCCAACCCGATTGGTCTTAAAACGGCGCTCAAGCTGCTCTTCCCCCATTAAAGCAACTAAATTATCACGCTGCTTTTCATAAATATCATCGCCATGCTTTTTCTCAATTTCTAACTTTTGCGTTACTTTATCAAGTTTTAAGCGCTGCCATTGTTCATCTGTTAGGGCTCTTTCTTTTCTTAAAATCGAAAATGGCGGAAAATCATTTTTAAGTTGCTCAATATCTTCATGTTCAAACAATGAAAAGGGGAACTTTATTATGCTTTTATCACCGCCCTGCACCACTTGTTTTTTATTGCCATTTGCCGCCAACTCATATTCATAAGCACGCAACAACATGCCCTCTTTGCGCTTAGGTGAGATAAATTCAATTACTTCACCGGGTTCGAGTTTGTTTTTTATTTCAACATGAAAAGCATCATTTGTTACTTCAACCACCACGCCAGCATATTCCCAAGAAGCAATAGATGCGGTATTTTCATAATCATGGGCATAATTGGTTAAGCGACCATCGTGAAACGCTAAACTATAACCACGATTTCCAACCGCTGCTAATTCTTTCATATATGGTTTTGGGTCCCAATTTTTTGGATCTTTATAATAATCATCTATTGCATTGCGATAAGCACGAGCCACAATAGCAACATAATATTCGCTTTTACCTCGCCCCTCAACCTTAAGACTATCAATGCCAATTTTTAGATATTCATCTAACTTTGGCATAATGCAAAGATCTTTAGAATTTAGAATATATGAGCCACGCTCATCTTCTTCTATTGGCATTAGATCACCGGGGCGGCAGCCCTCTTCAAGTAAGAACTCAAACATATCTCTATTATTTTCGTTGATATCAAGCTCTTCTATTGTGCCGTCTTTTAAGCGCACATGTAGCTTATAATTCCAACGACATGAATTGGCGCAATTCCCCTGATTAGCTCCACGCTCTGCCATGAAATTTGATAATAGACAACGACCAGAATATGTCATGCACATTGCACCATGCACAAATGCTTCTAACTTTATATCGGGGCATTTTTCTCTTATTTCTTTAAGTTCTAAAAATGAAACTTCTCGTGCTAAAACACAAAGGTCTGCCCCCTGATCTTGCCAAAACTTTACTGAAAGATATGAGGAAACATTTGCTTGCGTTGAAATATGTAATGATAGTTCTGGCGCTTTTTCTTTAACATATGCAAAAATACCCGGATCAGCAATTATTAAACCGTCTGGCTTAACCTCTCGAACAGTTTTTATATATTCATCAAGTTTTGGCACATCTTTATTATGCGAAAATAAGTTTAATGTTAAATAGGCTCGCTTGCCATGCTTATGACAAAACTTTACCCCCTCAACTACATCTTCTAATGAAAATTGCGATTTGGTGCGCAACGACATATCAGGTGTGCCAAGATATATAGCATCAGCGCCATAAAGCACCGCCATTTTTAATTTACGTAAATTGCCAGCTGGCATAAGTAGTTCTGAGCGTTTAGTTTTCATCTATTAAAGTCCAGCAAATTTTGAGATATAATGATTACATATATTAGTTAGAAAGAAATAAGAATAGCTAATTATAATTTTGATTGTCTTTATTAGTGTTGCAATAAAACATCATATAAAAAATCCTTCCACTACATATTGACAAACATTGCACCAAAAACCATATATATAGGTGGGGGTTCGGCTTTGCGTCATTTTTTGTTGACATTGCAAGGTTTTTGTTCTATATTTGTTCTTACATAAGGTTTAGGGGCTCTCAATGATAAATAATTTAAGATTACCAGATATATTAATTAATCCTATGCAAATAACTTTTAGGCGCAAGTCTTGTAAGGGCCTAGCCTTTGAGGGCTTAGTTAATTGGCAGGGATATTCTGGCCGTAATTACCCACTATCTAAAGAGCGGTTAGAGGATTTTGTTCTGTTAGAGCAAAATATATATATCATTGTTGCAAAAGAGCTTACTTGTTGGGTTGGCACTGCAAATGATCTAGTAAATAATGAGTTAAGCCGTTCTCGTTTTAGAGAAGCTATTAAAATAGCTGATTGTGTTTTTTGTTTCAAAGATAATAGCGATGAAATGAGCAGGATGAACATTGCTTGGGATATTGAGGGTGGGTTTCTAAGTAAAAATCCTTATAAAAGCACATATAGTGGAGCAAAAACCGCAGCTTTAAAATTACTTGCTTAAAAGCACTGATAATTGTTCAAGTTTCTTATCTATAATATTCATTTGCTTGAGATGGCTGGCGGTATTTTGTACATATTCAATATTATCGCCGCCTATTCCTCTTGCACCTTTTATGAGCCGTAATTGCTCCTCAATAGCAAGTTCGCCAGCATATTGAATATGATTTTGATCAGCTAAATATGTTAGTGCATAAATTTTTTCACCATTTTCTAATTTAATAAGCCGCACTGCTTCTTTATAGACCGATGATACTTGTTCTCTTTCACGTAAATAATCTAGCGTTTTTAGCCAGTTTTTTTCAGCAATTTGAAATGCTTTTCCGTGACAAGAGCCGCCCCTTCTTAAACCAAACACCAATCCAGGATTATCTTTTGTTCCACGATGATGATGCGAATAAATACATAGACACCGATGCGCCCCAAGTAACTGCCCCTTCATGCTTGATATATAGCTAAAACCCGGTCGCCAAATTAATGACCCATAACCAAATACCCAATAAGAGCTCCGTTGTTTTATCTCACTCATTTTTTAGCCTTTGTTTTTAGTGAATATAGCAATGATAATTAAACAATAAAAGTTTTTTGAATTATAAGTGCTTTATGAAACGATTCGCTATTATTCTTTTTATTGCTATTTTGCTGTTAGCTATTATTTTTAGCGGCGCATATTTTTTTGCAAGCAAAATAATTAAACAAGAATTTGCAAAATTAGGTGAAATTGAAAATTCTTATAAGCCTAATGTAAAATGCAAAAATCTTGAGATAGGCGGCTTTCCGTTCAAATTTAATATTACTTGCCAACAAGCAATTATTATAGA
>JAJRPR010000011.1 GCA_024280655.1 Alphaproteobacteria bacterium
GCCTCAGTCTAAACCATGTGCGTTGGCGTTTAGTATATTGGCGAGTTGCAATAATAGACAATTCAATCGCCCTTTCTTTACCTATCTCGCCATTTAACCATTGAGCGATTTCTTTTACCCCTATTGCTTTCATTGCTGGCAGAGTTGCATCAAGATTTAGTTTGAGCAATTCTTCAACTTCTTCAACCGCACCCTGACCTATCATATTTTCAAAGCGTTGTTCTATTCTTTGGTTTAATATTTCTTTATCGGGATTTAGCAATATCTTTTCAATTTCAAAATCATCAAGCAAACCGACTTGCTTTTCGCTCTGCCAATCGGCGAGTGATTTTTTAGTGTGTTTTATAACGCTAATTGCCCGTACCACTCGTTGCCTATCAGGCTCATTCAAACGTTCAGCCATTTTTGGATCGTGCTTATGTAAATAATCTAATCTTTGCTGGCGATCAAAACCTGATATTTCATTTTCAATTTCGCTAACAATCTCGTGCGGTACATCTGGCACTTGCGTAAATCCATCTGTTAAAGCTTTGAAATAAAGCCCTGTTCCACCTACAAAAATTAGCTTGCGTTTTTCCTTAGCCGTTCTATCAATTATCTCTTGCACTTCTCTAAGCCATTGCCCTGTTGAAAAGCGGATTGAGGGGTGGATTGTGCCATAAAGCGCATGTTCTGCTTGAACCAATTCATCACTTTGCGGGCGAGCGCTAAGCAGGTTTAGCACGCTATAGACCTGCATAGAATCTGTGTTAATAATCAATCCATTATTCTGTTTAGCCTTTTTTATTGCCAAAGATGACTTGCCGCTTGCGCTTGCACCCGCTATTAGGATTGCACTTCTTACCAATTTAGGCTCCAAAATGTTTGTTTTAAGTTTAATTACCAATCCAAATGATATGGCGCTAACCCCGCAATTAGTCAATCAATTAGCCAAAGAAACAGGCGGACAGTTAAATTGGCTAGCACAAGGCATAGCTTGCGATATTATTGCACCAAAAGCAAAAGACGCAAAGCAAATTGCCTATGAAATGTATGATAATCTACCAATCGATATAAATCTAATTAAGCAACAAGGCCGTCGCAAAAACCTATTAATCGCTGATATGGATTCTACCATGATTGAGCAAGAATGTATTGACGAGTTGGCCGATGCACTTGGTATAAAGCCACAAATTGCTGATATTACCGCCCGTGCCATGAATGGCGAGTTAGATTTTGAGCAAGCGCTTGAAACTAGGGTGGCATTGCTCAAGGGCTTAGAGCGCAAAGTAATTGAAGAAATTAGGCGAGAGCGCATAAGCCTTGCACAAGGCGGGCGAGCTCTTGTGCAAACCATGAAGGCATATGGAGCGCATACGGCGCTTATTTCTGGTGGTTTTAGCATTTTCGCAGATTATATCGCCAAGCGCATAGGTTTTGATGAGGCAATTGCCAACCAGTTGGAATTTGAAAATGATCGTTTGAATGGTAAAGTTACGAAACCAATAGTTGATGCCAATGTTAAGTTAAATCGCTTAGAACAATTAGCAAAAGAAAAAGAGTTGCAAATGTCGCAAACGCTAGCGGTTGGTGATGGTGCAAATGATTTACTAATGATAAAGGCAGCAGGTCTTGGGGTGGCGCTCCACGCAAAACCCGTATTTGCAGAGCAGGCGCAAGTTAAAATTGATTTTGGTGACTTAACCGCTCTGCTTTATTTGCAGGGATATGGGGAAGACGATATTATTAGGTAAGGTCGCAAAATTACTTATCCTAGCCCCGTTTGCTCTAGCCTTTAATCAACCAAAGCCCCAAAAGACCAGCTGCTGCAAAAATTAGCGCAACTGTGCGGATTTGCGAGACAGGCAATTGCAGCATTTGTGCAATTGCCCTTTTCATTTGTTCAGGAAAGGCTGCATAAAGCAGCCCTTCAATTACTAGCACCAGTGCTATAGCCGTTAAAAAGTCGTTCACTGACCAAGTGCTGGTTTAGTTTCTTTCATTGTTGAGCCCCCAAAATATTGGAAGAACTCAGTATTTGGCGATAGTAACATTGTTGTATCTGTGTTTACCAGCGACGCACGATATGATTGCATTGTGCGATAAAATTCAAAGAACTCAATATCCTTGTTAAAAGCCTCAGCAAACACAGCGTTTCTAACCGCTTCGCCCTCACCTCGAAGAATTTCACTATCACGTTGAGCCAAAGCAACTGTTTCAACCGCTTGACGATCAGCAATCGCTCTTAAAGTTTGCGCTTGCTCTTGACCTCGAGCACGAAGCCTTGCAGCTTCCGCAAGACGTTCCGCCTTCATACGATCATAGGTTTGCGCTGAAACTTGCTGGGTTAAATCAGTACGAAGAACCCGCACATCAATAACTTCAACACCAATTTCGGCTAGATCGCTAACGATTATATCTCTTGCTTCACGCATCATTTCTGCACGCAACGCTGAAAGAGCATCATTAAAATCACGCTTACCATAAACGCCACGAAGCGCTGATTCTAGGCGAGTATTAATGCGCTGTTCGGCAAGTCTTAAATCACCAAGAACCGATTCACGAAACAATCTGGCATCTTTAATACGATATGTAAGAAACGCATCAACATTATAAAATTTACCACCAGAAACCTGAAGCGTAATATCTTCAAGATCATAACGAATTAGTCGATCTTCAATGATTTGCACATTATCAACTATTGCCGTTGGCAATTTGAAATAAAGTCCCGGTTCTGAATGAATATTGGTAATTTCACCAAACCGAGTAACAATCGCTTGCTCACGCTCATTAAGAATAAAGATTGAGGAAAGTAACACATAAAGCGCACCAACTACAACGATGCCTATAATGACTAATTTATTCATGTTAATTACTCCCCGCAGGTTTACGTAATTCATTAAGCGGTAAATAAGGCACTACACCAGAACCACTTGCACCATCTTCAACAATTATTTTAGTTGAAGTGCTAAGCACTTCTTCCATTGTTTCAAGGAATAGGCGTTTGCGTGTTACTTCAGGAGATTTTGCATATTCATCATAAACTGAAATAAAGCGAGCTGCTTCACCCTCTGCTTCTTTTACCACACGATCTTTATAAGCTGCAGCTTCTTCACGTAACTGCGCGGCTTGTCCACGAGCTTGCCCCAATAAAGTTGCGGCATATTGACGAGCTTCTTCTTGAAAACGATCTTCATCTTGCTCAGCACGTTGCACTTCATCAAACGCATCAGCAACTTCTAGTGGCGGCGCTACGTTTTCTATCGAAATAGAACTAATGGTCACACCAGCATCATAAGACGCCATAATTGTCTGTGCAATATCTCTCACTTCAATGGCAATGCCAGCACGATCATCACGAAACACTTCTTGCGCTCTACGGCGACCAGCAACTTCACGCATAGCGCTTTCAGAGGCTTTTCTGACCATTTCCTCAGGAAAACGTAGATTAAACAAATAATCTCTTGGGTCAGTAACACGCCAGATAATTGAGAAAGCCACATCAACTATATTTTGATCACCAGTAAGCATAAGACCTTCTTCGTCCGATGCTCTACCGCCACCAACTGATGCAATACGTGTTTGGTTTTCGGTAATTACTACTTTTTCAACCGTTTCAAGCGGCCAAACAATAAAATGCAAACCCGGTAGGCTTAACTGATCTTTTGGTTCCCCTAAGAACAATTCAACGCCAACTTCTTGTGGAGCAACCTGATAAACCGATTGAAACAACCAAAAAACAAGCGCTGCCAAAAGAGCGCCAATGATAAGAAATTTGCTACCCGGAAGTTCGCCACCAAATTGCTCACGTCCTTTGTTGAACAATTCTTCTAAATTTGGTGGGTTTGGCCCACCACCCTGTGGGCCTTGTGGCCCCTTTGGGCCTTTTGGCCCCTGCCCCCACGGGCCACCTGAATTATTATCCCAAGACATAAAAGTCCCTTTCGTTTATGAGAATATCGCACCTATATAGGCATTTATGTATCATCTATCAATGATTGTTTTAAGAAATTTGTGTATATTGCATCACTTTATATTCTGCACTGTCACGAGGTGATTTCTCTACCTCTATTTGCTCTAGCATTTGCCATTGATTTTTTTCAATGATAGGAAAAAAACTATCACCCTTAGGACTTAGTTCAACATGGCTAATATAAAGCCTATTTGCCAGAGGCATTGCTTGGCGATAAATCTCTGCACCACCAATAATCATTATTTCATCTATGCCATCATCTTTGGCAATCATTTTAGCCTTTTCAATCGCCCCTTTAAGAGAATCAGCAACAATTACGTCATTAGGCGAATAATTCTTATCTCTACTAATTACAATATTGCTGCGCTTGGGCAAGGGCTTGCCAATAGAATCAAAAGTCTTGCGCCCCATAATAATTGGCTTGCCTAAAGTTGTTTTTTTGAAGAAGGCAAAATCAGAGGGCAAGTGCCAAGGTATATCGCCATCATTACCTATCACACCATTTTTAGCCACTGCCGCTATTATAGATATTTTTATTTTTCTCATTATACTGCAATCGGAGCTTTTATGCCCTTATCTGGATAATAATCAATAATTTCAAAATCCTCAAATTTATAATCGGTTAGATCATTATAGTGATTCAATATCTTAAGTTTAGGAAGCGATTTTGGCGTGCGAGAAAGCTGCAGTTCCGCCTGTTCGCAATGATTAGAATAAAGATGCGCATCGCCTAATGTGTGAATAAAATCACCTAACCCTAAACCCACAACATCAGCAATCATATGAGTAAGCAACGCATAGGAGGCTATATTAAATGGTACACCCAAGAAAATATCCGCCGAACGTTGATAAAGCTGGCAACTTAGTTTGCCATTTGCCACATAAAACTGAAATAGGCAATGACACGGTGGCAATGCCATATCATCAACTTGTGCCGGATTCCATGCACTTACAATATGGCGACGGCTATCTGGGTTGTTTTTTATGCCCTCAACAAGATTTTCTATCTGATCGATTGTGCCGCCCTGCCCGTCTGCCCAAGAACGCCATTGCGAGCCATAAACTGGCCCCAAATCTCCATTTTCATCTGCCCACTCGTCCCAAATCTTCACGCCTCTTTCTTGCAACCAGCGCACATTGGTTTCGCCACGCAAAAACCATAGCAATTCATAAATGATAGATTTTACATGCAAACGCTTGGTGGTAAGAAGCGGAAAACCTTCGCTTAAATCATAGCGCATTTGATAGCCAAATACTGAGCGAGTGCCAGTGCCAGTTCTATCGCCCTTATCAGTGCCGTTTTCTTTTACGTGCTTTAGTAAATCAAGATATTGTTTCATAGCTCTATTATTAGATGATTCGTAATTGAGGTTAAACTCTAAAGATATAAAGCATATCTCCCTTCCATAAAAAAAGGGAGCGCTAAGCCCCCCTTTTTAATTCTTATAATAAGAAAACTATTCTTTGTTTTCTTCTGAATTATCAGTCTCAACTGCTTCAACTACTTCAGTTTCCACGGCTTCAGTTTCTTGCACTTCAACCTCAACTTCTGCTTCATCTTCAACCGCTTCAGCTTCTTCCTTTGGAGCTTCAAGTCTTGCAGCTTCTGCTTGGCGGCGGCGCTCATCAACGATTAAATCATCACGTTTATTAGCGATATGCCGCATTTTAGTAATGCTTGCGCCAGTACCTGCTGGAATTAAGCGCCCAACAATCACGTTTTCCTTAAGACCTTCAAGTAAATCTGCCTTGCCGCTAATTGCCGCTTCGGTCAGAACTCTTGTTGTTTCTTGGAAACTTGCCGCTGAAATAAACGAGCGAGTTTGCAACGATGCTTTGGTAATACCCAGTAGAACAGGCGTTCCCTTTGCTGGTTTTTTACCATCAGCAATTAGTTGATCATTTAACTCTTCAAGTTCAAGCTTGTCGATTTGCTCATCTTTAAGCAAGCCACTTTCACCCGGTAGAGTAATTTCAACTTTTTGCAGCATTTGACGCACAATAACTTCAATATGCTTGTCGTTAATTGTCACACCTTGAAGTCGATAAACATCTTGGATTTCATTAATAAGATAGCGAGCAAGCTCTTCAACACCCTTAATTGCCAAAATATCATGCGGTGCAGGATTGCCATCAAGAATATAATCGCCTTTTTCAATCATATCGCCTTCTTGCAAGTGGAATGGTTTGCCCTTCAAAATAAGATATTCTGCTGGCTCTAACCCTTCGTCAGTTGGCTCAATAATAATACGACGTTTATTCTTATAATCACGACCAAAGCGAATTGTGCCACTAATTTCAGCAATAATTGCATGATCTTTTGGACGACGTGCTTCAAACAATTCAGCAACACGAGGCAGACCACCAGTAATATCGGTAGTTTTCGCGCTTTCTAGCGGAATACGAGCCAGAACATCACCCGCCACTACTTTTTCACCCGGTTCAACCGAAATAACTGCTTCCACGGAAAGAAGCGAGCGGGCATCACCACGATCTAGCTTTACAACTTCGCCAGCACGCATAATTGCCAATGCAGGAATTAAATCTGCACCACGCTGGTTTGTACGCCAATCAATGATAACACGTTTGGTAAAGCCAGTCGCCTCATCTGTACTTTCAGCAACTGAAATGCCATCAACAATATCTTCAAAAACAACTTCACCATCTGTTTCAGCCAAAACTGGAGCAGTATATGGATCCCATTCAGCAAGCCTTTGTCCACGAGTAACCACATCACCATCATCAACGCGAATTTTAGCGCCATAATTCACACGATGCGTTACTCTTTCTTTGCCCTTCTCATCAAGAATAGCAATTATAACATTACGACCAAGAGCAATAAGTGATTTATCAGAGCCACTTGCAACTTTACGATTGCGTATCTCGATTTTACCTTCAGCTCCAGCTTCAAGGAATGAACTATCAACAACTTGAGCCGTACCACCAATATGGAAAGTTCTCATAGTTAGCTGAGTTCCTGGTTCACCAATAGATTGCGCTGCAATAACCCCAACTGCTTCACCCTGATTAACAGGTGTTCCACGAGCTAGATCACGGCCATAACAAGTAGCACAACAACCCATGCGAACTTCACAAGTTAGAGGTGAGCGAATACCAATAGATTGAACACTAGCTGCATCAATTAAGTCTGAATGTTTCTCTTCAATTAGAACACCCTTCTTAACAATTAGCTCATCAGTTTCTTGATCAACAACATTCTCAAGCAAAGTACGCCCTAATACACGTTCACCTAATGATACGATAACTTGACCAGAATCAACTACCGCTTCAACCGTTAGACCTTCTTTGGTTTTACAATCTATTTCATTGATAATTGCATCTTGCGCAACATCAACCAAACGCCTTGTAAGATAACCTGAGTTAGCAGTTTTTAGCGCCGTATCAGCAAGACCTTTACGTGCCCCGTGAGTTGAGTTGAAATATTCAATAACGCTCAAACCTTCCTTAAAGTTTGAAGTAATTGGTGTTTCAATGATTGAGCCATCGGGACGAGCCATAAGACCACGCATTCCGGCTAACTGCTTCATCTGAGCAGGTGAGCCACGAGCGCCAGAGTGAGCCATCATATAAACCGAGTTAATAGGTTTTTGACGACCAGTTTCTTCATCAAATTCAACAGAAGAAATACGTGCCATCATTTCATCGGCAACTAAATCACCACATTTTGACCAAGCATCAACTGCCTTATTATATTTCTCGCCTTGCGTAATAAGACCATTATTATATTGGCTTTCAAACTCGGCAACTTGGTTGCGAGTATCTTCAACGATTTTCACCTTAGTATCAGGGATAACCATGTCGTCTTTGCCAAACGAAATACCTGCTTTACAAGCATGTTTGAAACCCATATCCATCATTTTATCGCAAAATATGACCGTTTCTTTTTGGCCACAAGCACGATAGACCGTATCGATCATTTTTGAGATCATTTTTTTGGTCATGATCTGATTGCAAGATGAAAATGGAACTGCATGATGTTCAGGCAAAAGTTGACTTAAAATCATACGGCCGGGCGTTGTTTCAACAACTGTAAAACTTTCTTTGCCCTTTTCATCAATAACTTTTATGCGGCCTTTGATTTTGGCGTGCATTGTAACAATTTTATTATCAAGCGCATATTCAATTTCACCGATTGATCCAAATGCCATGCCTTCACCCGGCTCATTTTCATTCATTAATGAGAGATGATAAAGACCCAAAACAATATCTTGTGATGGAACAATAATTGGCTGACCATTAGCTGGGTGCAAAATATTGTTGGTCGACATCATCAAAACACGAGCTTCAAGCTGGGCTTCAAGAGAAAGCGGAATATGAACCGCCATTTGATCACCATCAGAATCAGCGTTAAATGCCGCACAAACCAGCGGGTGCAAATGAATTGCTTTACCCTCAATTAATACAGGCTCAAACGCCTGAATACCTAAACGGTGCAAGGTTGGCGCACGGTTAAGCAATACTGGGTGCTCACGAATAACTTCGTCAAGAATATCCCAAACTTCGGGCTTTTCTTTTTCAACCAATTTTTTCGCTTGTTTAACAGTGGTTGAAAAACCTTTTGCTTCAAGACGAGAATAAATAAATGGCTTAAATAGTTCGAGTGCCATTTTCTTTGGCAAACCACACTGGTGAAGTTTTAATTCGGGCCCAACGGTAATTACCGAACGACCAGAATAATCAACACGTTTACCAAGCAAGTTTTGTCTAAAACGACCTTGCTTGCCTTTTAGCATATCTGAAAGTGATTTTAGCGGGCGTTTGTTAGCACCAGTAATTGTGCGACCACGACGACCATTATCAAATAAAGCATCAACAGATTCTTGTAACATACGCTTTTCATTACGAATAATAATGTCAGGCGCACGCAATTCCATCAATCTTTTAAGGCGGTTATTGCGGTTAATAACCCGACGATATAAATCGTTCAGATCAGAGGTAGCAAAACGACCACCATCAAGCGGCACAAGTGGGCGCAATTCAGGCGGAATAACCGGAATGATTGTCATAATCATCCATTCTGGTTTATTGCCAGAAACGATAAATTGCTCAACAACTTTAAGACGTTTAGCTAATTTTTTGGCTTTAATTCGGTTGTCGCTTCAGCAATTCCAACCCGTAAAAGAGCAGCTTCTTTTTCAAGATCTATTGCTATTAGCATTTCACGAATAGCTTCAGCGCCAATCATTGCGGTAAACGCATCAGCACCAAACTGATCTTGTGCGTCCATATATTGCTCTTCTGTTAGCATATCATGCAAATTAAACGGCGTTAAACCCGGCTCAGTTACAACATAATATTCAAAATAAAGAATTCGCTCAACATCTTTAAGGGTTTTATCAAGCAAAAGCGCAATACGAGATGGCAGTGATTTCAAAAACCAAATATGCGCAACGGGTGCTGCAAGTTCAATATGACCCATACGTTCACGACGAACCCGAGAAAGCGTGACTTCAACTCCACATTTCTCGCAAATAACACCCTTAAACTTCATACGTTTATATTTACCGCATAGGCATTCATAATCCTTCATAGGACCAAAAATACGTGAGCAAAATAACCCATCACGTTCTGGCTTGAATGTACGATAATTAATGGTTTCAGGTTTTTTAATTTCCCCAAATGACCATGAGAGAATTTTCTCAGGGCTGGCGATATTAATCCTCATTTGATCAAAGGCTTGCACCTGCGATTGTGGATTAAATGGGTCTGTGACGTGGTGATGATGGTTCATCTTATAGTCTCCTTTTTCTTTCTGCTCTTAAATTTAGAACAAAATGAATTGGGTAAAAATTCTTGCGGCAGATTATTCTGCCGCATCTTGTGGTGCTTCTAGCTCATCTTGAATTTGAGAATCTTCGTCATCCTCTAATTCAGTTTCAGTAAGCTCAACATTAAGACCTAAGGATCTAATTTCCTTAACAAGGACGTTAAAACTCTCAGGAATACCAGCCTCAAAACTACTATCCCCACGAACAATAGCCTCATAAACTTTAGTACGTCCTGCCACGTCATCTGATTTGATTGTAAGCATTTCTTGCAAAGTATAAGCTGCGCCATAAGCTTCAAGCGCCCACACTTCCATCTCACCAAATCTTTGACCACCAAATTGCGCCTTACCACCAAGCGGTTGCTGAGTAACAAGCGAATATGGACCAATAGATCTAGCGTGAATTTTATCATCAACAAGGTGATGAAGTTTTAGCATATAAATATAGCCAACTGTCACTTGACGCTCAAATTGATCGCCAGTGCGCCCATCATAAAGAGTAGATTGACCAGAACCTTTAAGCCCTGCCCTATCCAACATTTCTACAATGTCAGCTTCCTTTGCACCATCAAAAACAGGTGTTGCTATTGAAATGCCTTTTTTAAGCTGATCGCCTAAAAGAACAACACTATCATCATCTAGATCAGTTAATGTCTTATCACCTGCAAACAGCTCTCCCATTTCGCTTTTAAGCGGCTCAAGATTACCATTTTCACGATAAAGACGTAACATCTCGTCAATTTTCTTGCCCATACCTGCGCAAGCCCAACCTAGATGAGTTTCAAGAATTTGCCCCACATTCATACGTGAAGGCACACCAAGCGGATTAAGCACAATCTCAACAGGCGTTCCATCTTCAAGGAATGGCATATCTTCTTGCGGCATAATGCGTGAAACCACACCTTTATTGCCGTGACGACCAGCCATTTTATCACCAGATTGTAATTTACGCTTGGTAGCAACAAAGACTTTTACCATCTTCATAACACCAGGTAATAATTCATCACCACGCTGTAATTTATCAACTTTATTGATAAAACGTTGTTCTAGAAGTTTACGGCTCTCATCATATTGTGATTGCAAGATTTCAATTTCTGACATTACTTTGTCATCATCAATAACAAATTGCCACCATTTTGAACGTGGATGAACGTCAAAAATTGCATCATTGAGTTTTGCACCAGCAAGATATCCCTTTGGTCCAGCCGTTGCTTCTTTACCAAATAACATCTCTTTAAGACGGGCAAACACGTTACGATTAAGAATAGCTTGCTCATCGTCCCTATCTTTTGCCAAACGCTCAATTTCTTCACGCTCAATAGACATAGCACGCTCGTCTTTTTCAATACCATGACGATTAAATACACGCACTTCAACAACAGTACCACTATCACCCGGAGGAACACGTAAAGAAGTATCACGAACATCAGAGGCTTTTTCACCAAAAATAGCACGCAGAAGCTTTTCTTCTGGTGTCATTGGGCTTTCGCCTTTTGGAGTAATTTTACCAACCAAAATATCACCGGGCTCAACTTGAGCGCCAATATGTACAATGCCAGCCTCATCAAGATTTCTTAGTGCTTCTTCTGAAACATTTGGAATATCACGAGTGATTTCTTCAGGGCCAAGCTTAGTATCACGAGCCATTACATCATATTCATCAATGTGAATTGAGGTAAAAACATCTTCTTTTACGATATTATCACTTAGCAAAATACTATCTTCAAAATTATAGCCATTCCAAGGCATAAACGCTACTAGAACGTTACGACCAAGCGCTAAATCGCCAAGCTCTGTTGAAGGGCCATCGGCAATAATATCACCTTCATTAATATGATCACCAACCACAACTAGTGGACGCTGATTAATGCAAGTTGATTGATTTGATCTTTGGAATTTCATCAAATTATAAATATCAACACCAGATTTAGATGCATCTGTTTCTTTAGTTGCACGAATAACAATACGTGTCGCATCGACCTGATCAACAATACCAGAGCGTTTAGCAACAATCGCCGCACCACTATCGCGTGCAACAACTGCTTCCATACCTGTACCAACAAATGGCGCTTGCGAGCGCAACAAAGGCACGGCTTGACGCATCATGTTAGATCCCATCAAAGCACGATTAGCATCATCATTTTCCAAGAAAGGAATAAGCGAAGAAGCGATTGAAATAACCTGCTTAGGGCTAACATCCATAAGGTCAATTTGCTCTTTAGGAGTTAATGATACTTCACCAGCTTTACGAGCGGTAACCAAATCATTTACAAATTCACCCTTATCATTTACGTGAGCATTAGCCTGAGCAATATGATATTTTGCTTCTTCCATTGCTGAAAGATAAATAACTTCATCGCTAATTTTATTGTCAATCACCTTGCGATAAGGAGTTTCGATGAAACCATATTTATTCACACGAGCAAAAGTCGCTAGTGAGTTAATAAGACCAATATTTGGCCCCTCAGGAGTTTCAATCGGGCAAATACGACCATAATGCGTAACATGCACGTCACGAACCTCAAAGCCAGCACGCTCACGAGTTAGACCACCCGGCCCAAGCGCTGAAAGACGGCGTTTGTGAGTGATTTCTGATAATGGATTTGTTTGATCCATAAATTGGGAAAGCTGAGATGAGCCAAAAAACTCACGAACTGCGGCGGCCGCTGGTTTTGCGTTAATCAAATCTTGCGGCATAACAGTATCAATTTCAACCGAACTCATACGCTCTTTTATCGCACGTTCCATGCGCAAAAGACCAATACGATATTGATTTTCCATCAATTCACCAACCGAGCGAACTCGGCGATTGCCTAGATTATCAATATCATCAATCGCACCTTTGCCATCACGCAAATTAACTAAGGTTCTTATAACTTCAACAATATCTTCCTTGCGTAAAACACGAATACTATCATCAACATCAAGATCAAGACGCATATTGAGTTTTACACGACCAACAGCTGAAAGATCATAACGCTCGCTATCAAAGAATAATGAGTTAAACATCGCTTCAGCGGGTTCAATGGTTGGCGGTTCACCCGGACGCATCACACGATAAATATCAAATAAAGCATCTTCACGAGTTTCATTTTTATCAACAGCCAGAGTATTGCGCATATAAGCGCCGATATTTTTATGATCAATATCAAGGATTGATAATTCATCAAAGCCAGCTTCAACTAGTTTTCCAAGCAATTCCTCTGTAATTTCATCACCAGCTTCAGCATAAATTTCGCCAGTTTCCATATTGAGCATATCTTGTGCGATATAATTCGTATAAACATCCTCGTCCTGAACTAGCAAATGAGTTAAACCAGCCTCAACTTGCTTTTTAGTAGCTAGTACTGAGACTTTCTTACCAGCAGCAAAAACAACTTTACCAGTTTTGGCATTAATTAGGTCAGCTAAAGGCTTAACACCTTTCCACTTGTCTGCTTCAAATGGCTTTTTCCAGCCTTTTTTGACCTTCTCATAGGTATGACTATCGTAATATGTATCAAGAATTTCTTCTGCGTCCATGCCCAATGCTTTTAAGAGCGATGTTACAGGAATTTTACGACGTCGATCAATACGAGCAAAAACTACATCTTTTGCGTCAAATTCAACATCTAACCATGAACCACGATAAGGAATTATGCGAGCAGCAAATAAAAGCTTGCCTGATGAATGTGATTTGCCTTTATCATGATCAAAGAACACACCTGGTGAGCGATGCATTTGGGATACAATCACACGCTCAGTGCCATTAACAACAAATGTGCCATTCTCAGTCATAAACGGCATATCGCCCATATAGACTTCTTGCTCTTTAATATCTTTAACCGATTTCGCACCAGTATCTTCATCAACATCAAACACAATTAAGCGCAACGTCACTTTTAGTGGTGCGGCAAATGTCATTCCACGTTGACGACATTCTTCAGTATCATATTTTGGCTGTTCAAATTCATATCTAACAAATTCAAGTGAAGCAACATTTGAAAAATCTGTAATTGGAAAAACTGACTTAAACACTGCTTGCAAACCCGTATCAAGGCGGCCGCCTTCTGGCTCGTCCTTAATTAAAAACTGATCATAAGATGTTTTTTGCACCTCAATCAGATTTGGCATTTTTGTAACTTCTTTAATCTTGCCGAAGGACTTACGTACCTTACGACGACCGTTAAATGTGGTAGCCATTAACAGCTCCTAAAATGTTTGTGATTGGGAATTAGCAATTATCCAAAGCACCGACAATCAGCCGTCGGCACTTGGGATATTCGCCTATTAACTTGGGATATTCGCCTATTATTTTTAATTTATATATAACGCAACTTTATTAACTTTATCCAACTCAAATATAAGCACAAGTTGGCAAAATTGGGGTGACAAAAGCCACCCCAAAATTATTTAGTGAACTATTTAAGTTCAACTTTAGCACCAGCAGCTTCAAGCTTAGTTTTAAGCTCTTCTGCTTCGTCTTTTGATACGCCTTCTTTAACAGGTTTTGGCGCACTTTCAACTAATGCCTTTGATTCTGCAAGGCCAAGACCTGTAATTGCACGAACCTCTTTGATGACGTTAAGCTTTTTATCGCCCATCTCTACGAGAACAACATCAAATTCAGTCTTTTCTTCTGCGACAGCACCTGCATCACCACCACCAGCGACCGCAACGGCAACTGGAGCAGCGGCAGATACGCCCCACTTTTCTTCAAGTAGTTTTGAAAGTTCTGAGGCTTCCAATACTGTTAGTGCTGATAGATCATCTACCAATTTTTCTAGATTTGCCATTTTTAGCTCCTCAATTATAGTTTTTGTTTAAGTTCGAATATGGAAAAGGTTGTAAAACGCTCAAGCGGCTGCACCCTTATCGGAATATGCAGAAATAACTCTAGCAACTTGACCACCTGGTGCTTGAAGAATTGTTGCGATATTAGCGCTTGGTCTAGTAAGAAGACCTGCGATTTTAGCACGTAATTCATCAAGTGAAGGCATTGAGGCTAAGGCTTTAACACCATCAGCATCAAGTTCAGTTGAACCCATTGTTCCACCAAGAATAACAAGTTTTTCGTTATCTTTAGCAAAACCTACCGCAATTTTTGGTGCGGTTACAGGATCATCTGAATAGGCAACTAGGGTTGGACCTTTAAAAAGATCCGAAATATCTGCACTATCTGTTTCCTTAAGAGCCAGCTTGGCAAGACGGTTTTTTGCAACCCTCACTTGTCCACCTGCCTGTTTCATCTGCACACGCAGATTTTCCATTTCAGACACGTTAAGACCAGTATAGTGCGCTACGACAACCACTTCAGAAGACTTAAAATCTTCAACAAGCGCTTTGACGAGCTTGGTTTTTTCCGCTCTATCCACTGCTTCTCTCCACAGTTTAGCTCAAAAATTGAGCCGTTTCATTATGTTACACTAAATACTTCACCCAAAGGTTGGTATTACGGTAACGGTTCAATGCCTGTAAATCGATTTAACTCAAATGAGAAACACCGATTTGGTTCGAACAAACAATCAGGGGTATTAACCCGAATTCACTTTTCTCACCCCATCTATTGCCGGCTCTTTCGATTTAAGGGAAAACCCCACCCACAGTCTTTAACAGGACTTTGTTACAAGAGGAGCCAAATATTTCAAAAGAAATAAGTCGCTCATTGTAACATTTTGGGCAATAAATCGCCCAAAACTTTTTTCAAATACTCTTAATTAAGAGCGCTTGAACTATCAACATGAACACCAGGGCCCATTGTTGATGAAATTGTAATACGCTTAATATAAACGCCTTTAGCACCTGATGGCTTAGCTTTTTGCACAGCGCTTACAAATGCTTTAATATTTTCTAACAAAGCCTTTTGATCAAAAGATGCTTTACCAACACCTGCATGAAGAATTCCAGCTTTTTCAACACGAAATTCAACAGCGCCGCCTTTAGCATCTTTAACCGCTTGCGCAACATCTGGAGTAACCGTGCCAACTTTTGGATTTGGCATTAGATTACGAGGCCCAAGCACTTTACCTAAGCGTCCAACAAGTGGCATCATGTCAGGAGTTGCAATGCAGCGATCAAAATCAATTTTACCAGCTAAAACTTCGTCAGCTAATTCTTTATCACCAACAATATCAGCACCAGCCGCTCTAGCTTCATCAGCCTTTGCATCTTTTGCAAAAACTGCAACACGAACTGTTTTTCCTGTACCGTTAGGTAAGTTAATAACACCACGCACCATTTGGTCGGCATGACGAGGATCAACACCAAGATTAATAGCAATATCAACGCTTTCGTCAAATTTTGTAGTTGCCCGCTCTTTAACCATTTTTATAGCTTCATCAATAGAATAATTTGTATTTTTATCAATGCCATTAAGGGCAGCTTTATATCTTTTATTACTAGCCATAATCTTATTCCCCAACCTCTAGACCCATTGAGCGAGCAGAGCCCGCAACCTGCTTCATAGCAGCCTCAATAGTATCTGCATTTAGATCTTTCATCTTCTTCTCAGCTATAGTTTTTAATTGCGCTTGAGAAATTGAGCCAGCAACTTCATGTCCGGGCTTGTTCGAGCCTGATTTAATATTCAGCTCTTGCTTAATGAAATAACTAACAGGCGGCATTTTAAGCTCAAACGTAAAGCTCTTATCCGCAAATATAGTAATAATAGTTGGAATTGGCGCACCCTTATCAAGTTCTTGCGTCTTAGCGTTAAACGCCTTACAAAATTCCATGATATTTAGACCACGTTGACCAAGAGCTGGTCCAATTGGTGGCGCAGGGTTTGCAGATCCTGCTGGCACTTGCAACTTCAAGTAGCCGGTAATTCTCTTCGCCATATTTCGTCCTTTCAAAAACTTACCCAAGAAGGGCAATGATTAGCTCCAAAATTAGAGCTGTTTGACGTTTGTGGTGCAAGGTTTAACCGATGAATGGCATCATCGCCCTCTTCCACAGTCTTTATTCTCTTTTATGCTTGTCGCCGTTGGTCGCTTTGCTCCCGACCCCGACACCCCCGCCGTTATTCTTTTTCCTTACGCACTTTTACTCTTGTAGCCGTTTTATTCTTGTCGCCGTTGGTCGCTTTGCTCCCGACCAGAGCCTGCCCCGCGCTACGACACGGGGACACCCCCGCCGTTTATTCTTTCCCCAAGCTATATCTCGCTACGTTGCTTTCCTTACAAACTATAGTTTTTCTACCTGCCCATATTCCAATTCAACTGGAGTTGCTCTACCAAAAATAGAAACTTCAACTTTGAGGCGTGCTCGTTCCTCATCTACATCTTCAACAATACCATTAAAGCTAGCAAATGGCCCGTCGCTTACCCGTACCTGCTCACCAATATCAAACGAAATTGATGGTTTTGGACGATCAACACCTTCTTGCACTTGCTGCAAAATATTTTGTGCTTCTGCTTCAGATATTGGCTTTGGCTTATTATCAGCTCCCAAAAATCCAGTAACTTTTGGTGTGTTTTTAATTAAATGGAATGTTTCATCAGTTAATTCCATTTTCACCAAAATATAACCAGGGAAAAATTTGCGCTCAGCGTCAACTTTACGCCCTCGACGAACTTCAACAACTTTTTCAACTGGCACAAGAACCTCATCAACAAGAGCATCGAGCTTTTTAAGTGAAATTTTTTCTAATAATGCGTCAGCAACTTTACGTTCAAAGTTGGAATATGCCTGAACTATATACCAGCGTTTTGCCATAATAAAATGTAACCCTAATTCTTAAAACCAAAAAACGACAAATGATAACCTAACGACAAACAAAACCTAACGAATTGACAATAATGATTGCACAGCAAAAGAAATTAGCTGATCTGCAAACATAAAGAACAGGCTAGCCAGCAAAACCATGATCAAAACCATGATTGTTGAGACAAGAGTTTCATTTCTTGACGGCCACACTACTTTTTTTAATTCCGTGCGAACTTGCTGCAAGAATATAAGTGGGTTTGTACGAGCCATTATGAAATACCTGTTTTTTCGATCGTTAGAATTTTTATTTTTGATTTCAGAAAATAAATCCAAAACCTAGAATAAGTACTTGTAATTTAAAACATAACCAATAATTTAGAACATAATAAACCACCGCATGAATCTCCTCAAGCGGCAATGTTTAATGCTGTCTATAAAATTAGTGAGCAAAAAGCAAGAGGATATTGGGAATATTTTGTATTTATTGGGCTTTAGCGAGCAGTAACCTCCCCCATACTGAATATGAGGCGGCAGGAATAAAGAGGCAACAAGAATAAAAGTGCATAAAGAAAAAGAATAACGGCGGGGGTGTCGGGGTCGGGAGCGTAAGCGACCAACGGCGACAAGAAAGAAGAGCTTGGCAGAGCTCTCCTACGCTCTTCGAGCTACGGCGCGGCATAAGCGCTTCTAGGTTCGCTTTGCTAACCAAGAAGTGTTAATGGCAGGGGCGGAGGGACTCGAACCCACGACCCTCGGTTTTGGAGACCGATGCTCTACCAACTGAGCTACACCCCTATAAGCCAAGCGTTTATCTAAATGTATTTATTAAATCGTGCAAGACTTATTTATATAATGATCAAGACTTATTTCTTAAGCAAATACAACTTATGGCTTAACGTCTAAAAACAGTCACATTTATCTGTATTTTATTATTATTTATATTAATAACGAGGAAAATATTTAATTCGGTAGTTTGTTTTTTAGATTTAGTTGAGTGTTGGACAAATTGAGCACCCAAACTTTTGTTTTGATAAAACTTGCTGTTAACAAAATAATAAGCATCTCAAGTTATAATACTTGTTCTGGTTTGGGGGCCAAATCAGAGGTTATAAAATGACTAATAATATATTATTTAATAAAGTTCTTAGAAAACTTACGTTCTTTAAGTCTGCAATTTTAATTTCTATTTTTGCAGCTCTCCCTGCCCAAAGCTTTGAATCCAATATCAATATAATGACTGGAGGGGCTTCTGGAACCTATATCCAGATAGGTAGAGATATTGCCAACCTTGCAAAAGCTATCGATATGGATGTCACTGTAGTAGAATCTGCTGGCTCTATGGAAAATATTGAGGCAGTTAGAGATCGACCTTATACTCAGTTTGGAATTGTGCAAAGTGATGTTCTTGACTTTATCAGAACATTCAGAAACGAAGATAAAGCGATGCGGCGCATTGCTACTGGAACAAAAATAGCATTCCCTTTATATAATGAAGAAGTACATATAGTTGCCAAAAATTCAAGCTCAATAAATGTTATAGCGGATTTATCTGGTAAAATTGTTGCTGTTGGAGCGCCAAATAGTGGTACTAATCTAACAAGTACATTTTTGTTTGAAGTTACAAATATAAGACCGCAAACTTTAGTGACAATTAAAGCTTCAGAAGCTCTTGAGGAGTTGCGAGCTGGGCGAATTGACGCATTTATATATGTAGCAGGAGCGCCAACAAAATTATTACTGGACACAAATGCTGATGATGATCTTAAGCTTATCCCAGTTGCGGCTGGTGCGATAAGCGGATATTATAGCACAGCTACAATAAAGGCGGGGACATATCCTTGGCTTCGGAGCGATGTTTTAACTCCTGCGGTTAAGGCTGTTTTGATGACATATCAATATGACCCAAACCGAAATGATTATTTGAAGCAGTCATGCGAGGTAGTAACAAAAATATCTTATTTGATAAATCGCAACATTGAATATCTAAGGCAAAATGGACATCCAAAATGGAAACAAGTTGATCTTAATGCTTTGCCTCCCGGTTGGGAGAGAGCAGATTGTGTTAACACGGCTCTTGAAGAAGGTTATCAATTACCAACAATTAATGTGATAAATTCGATTAGCCCAGCACCAACACAAGCTCCAGCTATTGTAGTTAATTGTGATGCGATACAAAATCCAGTTGCCAAAAGACTTTGCTTGATGAGAAGCGAAGGATAGTAAGCTATTTTCAGCAAAACAAAAAAGGACGCCTAATTTAGGCGTCCTATTGATTGTAGCCATGAATAAATTATGTATTTATACGAAATGATAGTTTTTAGGGTTACGTATTCATTATGCTTAGATTGATAATTAGTTTTTTGTTTAGTTTCTCTGTGGCCTCAGGATTAATGGCTCAACCAATTATTGGTATTAGCTACCCTCCTATAAAAGACTCCACTACCCGTGACTTTACCTTACAAAAACTACCTCAAATTGGAGTTACATATATAAGGATTGGTGAGCAATGGAAAAATCGCGAGCCACAACGTGGAAAATTTAACTGGAAACCACTAAAAAATAGAATTGATAGCCTTTCTAAGCAAAATTTGAAAATAGTACTGACTATTCAAACCAATGGGCCTGATTGGGCATGCGCTAAATCAAACTATGAAACCTGTATCTATAAGGACTTTAGTGATTTTGAGCCTTATATAAATCAATTACTATCGCGTTATGGTGACAAATTAGATGCTATTCAATTTGGAAATGAATGGGATAATTTATTTGTTGGGAGCGCACAAGAATATGTAAACTTGCAAAATAAATTTTATGATTTAGTGAAAAAGAACAACCCAAACCTAACTGTTATTTTAGGCGGCATTACTGCCCGTGCTTATCTTTATCAGGCAATTTGCGAGCAAGGTGAAAAAGTTGATCAAAGTGAATATCAATTTAAAAAACAAATAAATTTGAATGTATTTTTAAACAATGAAATTTGTAAGAGAAAAAGGCAAAGCTATATAAAAGACCAAACCGAAGTAAGGTTTGTTTTTAATAATGCTAAATATGATATAGCAGATATTCACCTATATGATATCCCAGACTTATGGCCGCTATTCATAAAAATGATGAAACGTGATACTAAAAAACCGATTTATGTCACTGAGTTTGGTGGCCCTAACCCCGATTTAGAGCGTTCAGATCCACAATATCAAGCAAACCGTCTAGAAGTATATCTCAAAACAATTTCGACCTTGCCCGTTTTGCGTGCTTATTATTTCAAACTAACTGATGGTGGTTCAGCATATCATAATCTTTCTGGTCTGTTTGATGAAAATGGAAAAGAAAAACCGGCGCTCAAAGTTGTCAAAGACAGATAAATTGAACAAAGTCTATGCAACCTTAGCATCAACCGCTTCTACTATATTAGGTTTTTGTCCTTGATTTGAATTGTCTTCTTTACGTCTATTGTGCGCTGGCGGAGGCGCTTCTTTTATTTTCTCTTATGCTCAATTTCTTCTGGCGTTAGCTCCATCTTGAACACATCAACAATATTATCCAATTCATGAACTTGATTATCAATTACCAACAATTAATGTGATAAATTCCATTAACCCAGCACCAACACAAGCTCCAGCTGTTGTAGTTAATTGCGATGCGATACAAAATCCAATTGCCAAAAGACTTTGCTTGATGAGAAGCGAAGGGTAATAAGCTATTTTTAGCAGACAAAATAGGACGCCTAATTTAGGCGCCCTTTTGATTGTTATAGCCTAATCAAATAATTTTGATTAGGCTATAAGGTGCGAAGAGCGCCCGGCGCTTATGCGCCGCACCTCGTGTAGGCGGCTCCTCCCGCTGCGCCAGCGCTAGCGCGGCGAGTGCGTAGCAAGAAATTGCCGTGAGCGAAATACTATATCTAAACCATTCTTAAGTGATTTAGAGATAGTATATTCGGAACTCATAATTGACACCCCCAATAAATACAGGCATTATAAAGCTAAATAAATATTTGATATTGGCGATATTCTTTATTTTTGCCTTATTAATTGAGCTTTACTCGTCGCTTTTGTTTTGGCAGGCTCTTTTGCTAGCAAAATACATCGCAGATGCTCTGAGGAGAAAGTCCGATGAAAATAGTTCAAAACCTTATAAAAATATTTTTATTATGGGTGTCGATTGTTGGTGCGACAATGTTGTTTGCCAGTACGAGTGCTCGTGCTCAGACATGCGTCATGGAATATATCGGCACTGAACTGCTGGGTAATGCGAAGTTTTGTGCCAGTTCTGAGCTGAAGCCCCAAGGAGCAGGCTCTTATGGGCCTGAGAATCTGGGTGGCAGGACATCAGAAACTTATTCTGGCGCATGGTGCGAAGGAGTTAAAGGGAACGGTATTGGTCAGTGGGTTTCTGTAGATATTCAAGTGCCAATAAAAACCCTATGGGTTGAAAATGGTTATCAGAAATCTAACAAGGCGTTTACCAGAAATAACAGGGTCAGGCACGCATTAATCGAGACTGGTTCTGGAGACAGTTTTGAGGTTACGCTAGAAGATGTAATGGGAAAACAATATATATATTTACCTAACTGGGAAAAATCGGGAAAGGTCAAATTGACCATTTTATCTGTCTATTCGGGTAGTCATTATAAAGATACCTGCATTTCCTTGATGTGGCCTGACGCTGAAGAAATGCGATAACTAGAGTTTCAGCAGTTTAATGATTAAACATTATTTTATGTATATTTGAGGCCGCTTAATTTATTTTAATACTAACAACTAATTTTTTTATTTAAGATTACATGGACATCAAGCTCAATGGAGAATAGTGCGCTTTGACAGTAAAACTTCAAACGGACCAGCGAGCTTCAACGCGAGCCGCCACTTGTGTGGCGCCCATCGGAGCATGAGCGCAGCGAATTAGCGTGAGATATATGAATGGCGGGGATGGCGGGGTCGGGAGCAAAGCGACCAACAGCGACAAGTATAAAGAGAATGGTGCCGGCAGAGAGACTCGAACTCCCGACCCTCTGATTACAAATCAGATGCTCTACCAACTGAGCTATACCGGCAACCTAAAAAGCTTGCTATCACCCGCTTTAGATAAGTTCAAGGGGGAAAGATAAATAATTATTAGAAATCCTTATCTTCGTACACTCCTGCACTGGTATCAAAGGATTAAGCGTGCTAATTATTCTAGTAGATTATATTTTGGAGTTATGAATTGTCACAAAGCCCAGCAAAAAAAATAGCCTTTTTGGCTAGTAATGCGCCAGAAGCGCAAAGAGCTGCCAAAAAATTCACTAAAAAGTTTGCAGGTGTAGACATTGAGCAAGCTGATATTGTTGTGGCGCTTGGTGGTGATGGCTTTATGCTAGAAAGTTTGCACAAAGCTATGGAATATAAAATTCCTGTTTATGGCATGAATTGCGGCTCTATTGGCTTTTTAATGAATGATTTTTATAAGGGCGACTTAATTGAGCGACTTGATTTAGCTCGGCCAAAAGATATATATCCGCTTTTCATGAAGGTAAAAGATGCAAATAATCAGACCCATCATGCTTTAGCGCTTAATGAAGTTTCTCTATTTCGCTCGACCTATCAAGCTGCTAAAATTAAAATAATTGTTGATGGCAAGGTTAGACTAAAAGAATTGATATCTGATGGTGTGCTGTTAGCTACCCCTGCTGGATCAACCGCCTATAATCTTTCAGCGCACGGGCCAATATTGCCGATTGATTCTCCTCTATTAGCACTAACCCCAATCTCTCCATTTCGCCCCAGAAGATGGCGGGGGGCAATTTTGCATAATAATGCAAAAGTTACCTTCAAAACACTTGAAGCAAATAAGCGCCCAATAAGTGCAGTTGCTGATAATGTTGAGTTTGAGAATGTTTTAAGCGTTGAGATTTTTGAGGATCGCTCAAAAAAAGTAACTCTATTATTTGATCCCGGTCACGGCTTGGAAGAAAGAGTTCTTAACGAACAGTTTTTAATCTAATTGTGGGCAGTGCTTAAGTGTAATCTCGCTTGTTAATTTGAAAAAATCTTGTAAAATTATTCATTCTGAATATTTTGGGGTAGATAATTTGAATGACAAAAATTTAGCAAACAAGCCCAATCTGCCTGGCAGGTTATTAGAAACTATCGAGCCAGATAGAGAACTGCTTGATAAAATTATTTATTTGCAACTTGGCAAAGGAGCTATTCATCCGATTGATAAGGCTGATCGCCAAGTTGATCATTTATCTATAGATTTTGAAAAATGGCTCAATGACGATATTAATGAGCTTTTATCATGTTGGAATAAGCTAAAGAGCCATGATGATGATCCAAAATCATTTTCTTCATTTAATAAAGCCGTTCATATAATTAAGGGCAATGCAGGCATTCTTAATAATGATGAAGCAGGTCATTTTGCGGCCACTTTATCACGCCTAATTGAGCGCACCTGCTATCTAAAGGAACATCTTGAGGCCATAGAATTATTAGTTCAGGCAATAGGTCTTTGCACAAAAACTAAACATAATAGCGCAAAAAATATTGAAGAAATCCAACAAGGCTTTGAAGTAATAATTAATAAGAAAATTGCTCAAATATAATTTAAGCCGCAGGAAGCGCTAATGCTTGTTCACTTTCGTTCAAAGGCAATGGAAGTTGCTTATTACTCTTTTCTCCTGTTGCAAATGCAGGCATAACACCAGCTGCAGCGCTACGGGCAAGCAAAATATTTTGCTCATTAAGATAAGAAAAAGCATCTTCTAATTCTGGAGCAATATTTCCATCATGTTCATCTAGCAATTCATTAATCAGACAAGTTACAACTAAATGGCGTGCTGATAAATCGTCAGCTAAATCAACGCTTCGTGCATAAAATATTAATCTAGCTAATAGGTTGCGAATAGCCATATTCATACCGCTTTTTGAGAAAAGCGCATTAAGAGAAGCTCTTGAGCCAGAATTTAATAAGGTGAATATTTTTTCTTGTGGGATATTGGTAAGCACCGCAACACATTGTGCAAAAAACAAAACATCACCACTCACCACACTATGCAATAATATTCTAGCATTGACCTGATTTTTATCGATCATTTCAAGAGCATAATCGCTTAATCCCAAACAAGCTTCGCTTTCACCAATAGATGTTATAGCTGAATTTGTTAGATCACGCATCAGACGATTTAATGGTCTTTGTGCAATAGCTCCCTTAACAAGCCTAGAGTTAGTTAGATCAGAGCAAACTTTTTCAATTAATAAAAACCTAGAAGATCCGGGTAACTCATCTCGTGCAAAAAGCGCATCACGAATTTTGGGATTATCACCCAAATCATCAGCAATTCTTGCGAGAACATTAGGAGCTATATCAACATCATGTCGCCAAAGAACCTTTAGCGAAATATCAGAATTATTATTCTCAAGCAAAGCGTGCACAACTCGCTGGGTTAGTTCAGGGCGATCAGCGATGCAATCAAGCATTGCGATATCTTGGCTTTTAACAACGCCCATCAGATCTGCATCAACTAAAATCGGAGAATATTGTGCCACTGCTCGAGAGATTATCGGCACATCGTGTAAAAGCGACAAAATAACAGGGCGTGGGGCATGTTTTGAATGTAACAATCCATAAGCAAGAGCTGCACGAACTTTTACAGAATTATCCTCTAAAAAAGAAATTAAAGAAGCATAAAGCGCTGCATATTCATCAACTGAACCATTATGATCAACAAATGACAAAGATGCTAAATGAGCAGCTTGTGAGCGCACTTCACTATCTGAACTTTGCGAAAGCTCTAAGAATTGTTCGTAGAGTACCATTATATCCCTTAATTATAAGCCTTAATTATAAACCTGCGCCTAAATGCGTCTTTGAAAGCACTTTAGGTTGCAAGGCTTAATAATTTGTTCACTATAAATAAGAAGTTTTCTTTTGTTTTACTAGAATTTATCACTCAAACCAAGTCCCGACCCAATTTGCAGGATCAACATAAAGGCCAAACCAAATTGACCATAATCCAAGCAAAGAAAATATTACACCCAATATCCAGTGTCTGCTTTTTAAGCCAGCTGCTATCCTATCTAAATAACCTGAAAGTTTGGGGACAATAGCAAGCAAAACTAAGGGCGAAGAAAGAAAAAACCCAAATAAAGACATCATCATAAAACCAATAATAATAGTTTTTGAACTTGCTGACATTACCAACAGAGCAAACAAAATTGGCGCAGCGCAGGCTGGAATATTCAATCCAAACGCTATACCAAGAACAGTAGGGTTTTTTGCCTTTTTTAAGGCGCTAGGAGCAAGGGTGACTGTTTTTTTAAGAAAACTAGATCTATTAAATAAAAACACCAACCCAATCAGCAAATAAATAATGCCAAAAACTAGCCAAATGCTGGTTTGCGCAACAATTAAGCGTTGGCCAAGAAAAGCAATAAATGCCCCAATTAACCCCATTACTAATGTGCGAGTTAAAAGAAACGCACTAACAGCTTTGATTTTTTGTGAGCGAGTGCGGCTTTTTTGTGTATCTAAAAACACTAAATGTGCGCCAATAGTACAAGGTTCAACGAACCCAAGCAACCCTAACCCAATGGGTAGCATAACAAAAATTAGAAAACTATAATCCACAAAAATCAATTCCCATATAGTTGCACAAAAAACGCACCATTATTAACATTTCCTGCTCTGTCTGAAATTAGCGAACGAGGCTCATTAGTGGTGTTTGTTGTGAACATATTTTGAAATGAAATATCTCGCTCAATAACTAGTGGAGCTTGCTGATTATTATCTATCTTTGTGTCTATAGCTTTATTTGCAAGCTGTTGCGCACTAAACTCACTTGCAACAACATTAGCTTGATGCTTGGCTACCAGCGATAAATACACCTGTTTTACGGTTCTTGGCTCATTGTTGGAATAAAAAATTGAGCGATTTGCTTTGGCAGCATTTGGGAAAAGATTTGCGGCTATTTGATCAGGATTTCTTAATCCAGCTTCAAACATTTTTTCAGCGCCCTTAGCACCCAAAAAATGCGCAATATAAAGTTCGCCAGCACTTGGTCGCCGCCCAAACCTATTTTCAAGATATTCACCATTATTACGAGTAAAAGCTGCGGCAAGATCTGCGGCAATCTGCGGATCTTTTCTTAATTCCAAAATCTCTTGGCGCAATTTTTTATTTTCTACATTAAAGACGCCGTTTTCATCACGCTTAATAGCATTTGCATAATTTTCATATCCAAGCCTCGCCCCTTCTGACTTCATGGTTTCAAACCACGTGGCCTCAATAAATTGAAAAAGGCCAGTAGCAGAAGATGTTCTGGCTTTTGCTTTTGGGTTTAAGGAACTTTCACGTATTGCCGTTTGCACCAAATAATCAAAATCCACATCGGATTTTTGTCCAGCACTATTTATCGCTTGTGCTAAAGCAGGAGAAATTTGAATTGGTTGCATTGACATCTTATTGACCCTTAAGATATTTATTAATCAATGCTAAACTATAGTTAAATTTTCGTTAATTTTGCCAGTATGTAACAACATCTTTTAAATTTGGCCTAACTCTGTCTTCTAATGTTTTACATGGAGTTCCAATATGAATAAAGGCAACAAATTCCTCGCCATTTTTTGCACCCAGCATTTCTTTTGCGCTTTGGTCATAAGAAAACCATCGAGTTACCCAATGTGTTCCAAAACCTAGCGCATTTGCGCCATGCACAAGATTTAGAGCCACAGAGGCTGCCGAAAGCACTTGCTCAGATTGCGGGATTTTCTCGTGTTTGATGGGCGAACTTACGACAGCAACAGTTAGCGGGGCTGGTAAAAATTGATTTCGCTCAACTTCTAGCTTGTCTTCATCTATATCTGGATTGTTTTCCTTAGCAATTAACGCCAGATTTTTTCCAATTGCTATGCGTTTCTCACCTTTATAAATGATCAAACGCCAAGGGGCTAATTTTCCATGATCAGGAACTCTAGTTGCTATTTCCAATATTTCCTTTAATTCGCTTTCACTTGGACCCGGATTCTGCAAAAATGGAAGAGGTACGGAGCGACGTTTTTTCAAATAATTTATAATTTCTGCATTGCGTGACATAATTTACCTTTTTTGTTTATATTTACTCGACTATAGTATTTTTGTTTTCCCTGCCCTTTTAGAACAAGTTAATAAAACATATGCAAAAAAAATTGATACCCTATACTATTCTCTTTATCTTATCATTTATCTTACCGCTTAATAGTGTGTTAGCTCAAGATACCACACCAATTCCACAGCCACCTCCAAAGCGAGAAATAATCCCTGAACAAACCTCTGCCCCTATACCACTAATTGCGCAGCCTGATGATAGTAGCACTTTTCAAAATGATGACGGTTTCGAAAAAAAACTTACGCTTTTTGCAAAATTATCTGAAAATGGTGCAGTTTTGCAAAGTGGAGTTAGTTGGCGCATTTTTGATGCCAGCGAAATTGAAAATGGGCAAATGTCACTATTATTTAAGTCTGAACAAGCAGCAGCAAGTTTTAACTTAAAAATGGGCGAATATTTAATCCATGCGGCATACGGCAATGCTCAGGCCAGTGAGACAGTTAGCATTAGTTCTCCTACTATAAAAACCTTAGTATTTGAAGCAGGCGCATTACGCTTAAAGGCAGCAATTTCTGGCGATATACCAATTATCCCCTCTAACCTTAAATTTGAAATATCAACCAATGATGGCGATGCAAACGACAAAAAAATTATCGCAAATAATGTCCGCCCTAATGATATTATTTATCTAAATGCTGGAATTTATAATGTTACCTCATATTTTGGCAATGTTAATGCAAAAGTACAAGCAGATTTGCGGGTTGAAGTAGGGCAGATCACTGATGCTACATTATATCATGATGCCAGCAAAATAAGCTTTCGCCTTGCTTCTGAGCCAAATGGCAAGGCAATAGCCGATGTTGAATGGAGCGTAAAAGAGCAGAACGGAGAAATTGTCTACACAAATCTTGGAGCTTTCCCTTCAACAATTCTAAAAGAAGGCGATTATGCCGTAATCGCTAAAATTGGGAAAAAGGTCTATAATCGAGATTTTCAGGTCAAACCATCAGCCCCACGCGAAATAGAGTTACTTACTTCGGTATATTGATCTCTATATTAGAATGATATTTGCAACAAAACCCTTTATATAAGGTTTTATTACAATATTTTTTTAGCAAGAATCCATGTAACAGGAACAGCAACAACAAAGCTAGCAACTGCGCCCCAAAGCAATGAATTAATATTAAACAATCCTAATTGCGGTGCACTAAGTGCAACGATCATAAACACCAACAAAAGCACTGGCATAGCCATCACATAAAGCGCAAAAAATTTCCAATTCATTTTAATCTCCCCTAAAATCTAAAGTATAAAGCCTAAAGCTTAAAATCTAAAGCCCTAAAGATAGAACTTTAAAGCAATTATATAATAAAATATTGATCTATCTCAAATCAGGTGGTGTTGCTTCTTGAATAATTTCCCTTATTGCTTCTTCTGCATTTTTTACGCTTTGCCCTTGCGAGCCCAAACGACGGATTGAAACCGCGCCCTCCTCTGCCTCACGTTTACCAACCACAAAAATTGCTGGCACTTTAGCGTGCGAATGTTCTCGTACTTTATAATTGATTTTTTCGCTTCTTAAATCGCTTATGGCACGAATTCCTTTAGCTTTTAATTTTTCAACTATACTTAAAGCATAATCATCAATGTCTGAAACAATAGGCGCAACGACAACTTGTATTGGAGCAAGCCACATTGGCATTCTGCCTGCGTGATTTTCTATTAAAATGCCAATAAATCGCTCAAGCGAGCCTAAAATTGCTCTGTGCAACATCACGGGGCGCTGGCGAGAACTATCCTTATCAATATAAGTAGCATCAAGTCGCTCAGGCAGCACAAAATCAAGCTGTAACGTGCCGCATTGCCAAGTGCGCCCAATAGCATCTTTTAGGTGGAACTCTAATTTAGGACCATAAAAAGCCCCCTCACCTTCAACAATAGTGAACTCTCGCCCCGTAGCACTAAGCGCATCAATTAGCGATTTTTCAGCCAAATCCCACACTTCGTCAGTTCCTGCACGAACATCTGGACGTGTAGCCACTAGAATTTTAACTTCGCTAAATCCAAGCTCTTGATAAATAGAATCAAGTAATTCGCAAAATTGTTCAGTTTCAGATTGCACCTGCTCTTTTGTACAAAAAATATGCCCATCATCTTGTGTCATTTGCCTAACACGCATTAAACCATGCAAAGCACCATGCGCTTCATTGCGATGGCAACAGCCAAATTCCGCATATCGAAGCGGTAAATCACGATAAGATTTAATCCCCTGATTAAATATTTGCACATGGGCAGGGCAATTCATTGGCTTTAGCGCCATTAGCTTAGCGTTCCCTGAAAGCACTGGCACATCATCTTCAAGTGAAGGCACTTCATCGGGCACAACAAACATATTCTCTCTAAATTTTGCCCAATGCCCTGATTTTTCCCACAATTTAACGTCCATTAGTTCAGGAGTTTTTATTTCCTTATAATCAGATGCGCTAACTTTACGCCTAATATATTGCTCCATCGCATTATAAATAACAAAACCATTTGGATGCCAAAAAACACTACCCTGCGCTTCTTCTTGAAAATGAAACAGGTCTAATTCACGACCTAATTTGCGGTGATCTCGTTTTTCTGCTTCCTCAACCATGTGCAAATATTCATCAAGTTGCTTTTGGTTAGCCCATGCTGTGCCATAAATACGGGAAAGCACCGCATTATTGCTATCCCCTCGCCAATAAGCACCAGCAACTTTGGTTAACTTAAAAGCCTGTCCAACATCTTTTGTTGTGCGCATGTGTGGCCCAAGGCAAAGATCAAACCATTGTCCTTGCTTATAAATATTTAGATTTTCGCCCTCAGCGATAGCATCAATCAATTCAATTTTATATTCTTCGCCTTTGGCCGCAAATACTTTCTTTGCTTCCTCACGTGACCAAACTTCTTTAGTAAAACTTGCACCACGCTGAATAATTTGGCTCATTTTCTTTTCAATGTTACGCAAATCTTCTGTTGAGAAAGGCTCATCACGAGCAAAATCATAATAAAAACCATTTTCAATCACAGGCCCAATGGTAACTTGCGTATCGGGCCATAATTCTTGCACGGCTTCTGCCAAAACATGCGCACAATCATGGCGAATTAATTCAAGCGCCGCCTCATCATCACGCATAACGAATTCAACCAATGCCCCATCATTTAGCGCTTCGTTCAAATCAGAAAGTTCACCATCAATTTTTATAGCAACGGTTTTCTTTGCTAAAGACTTAGAAATTGCACCAACTATTTGCGCCCCAGTTATCCCCTCCTCATACTCACGAGTCGCACCGTCAGGAAATTTAATACTAATCATAGACTTACTCTCAAAATTGGAATCAAAATATTATATGCTCATTAGCACCAGATTAAAATTATTTCCAGCGCCCATATCTCCATGGAAGATAGAATTTACTGTCTTTAGGTAAGTTTTCAGGCACGGGGTCAAATCCATCAGTACCACTTGGGCGACATCTAACAACTCTTGCCAACCCCATCCAGCCACCTTTCCAAAAACCAAATTTCCAAATAGCGTCTTTGGTATATTCTGAACAAGAGGGCAAATGGCGACAATTTCGCCCAGCAAAGGCTGAAAGCGTGTAGCGATATATTTGAATTAAAAAAACCGCAGTGATTTTGAATGGGAAATCAACAGCTTTGCCTAACAATTTAAGAAATTGATTCATTAGTTTTCTTTATTTCATGGGTTTTCTTTATTTCATCAAAACAGGCAATAATTGCTTCAAATACCAAAAGCGTTGAAGTATGACGTGCTGGATAGGATTTTACTGGCTGTAAATATTGCAAATCTGACCATTTACCTCTTGGTGGCGCTCCGTTCTGCTTAAGCATTACCACCATTTCATCTCTTAAATTGCGTAATTCTTTTTCGTTAGAACCAATTATATTTTTTGCTATGATTGAGGCTGAGGTCTGCCCCAAAGCACAGGCTGAAACTTTGTGTGAATAATCACTGACCACGCCATTTTGCAGTTTCAAACTAACCTCAACCACCGAGCCACAAATTTTAGAATTTTTTTTAACTCTTGCGTCAAATTCCTTGAGCGGCTCAATATTTTCTAGATTAGCTGCTATCTGTAATATTTTACTTGAATAAAGTTCTGAGAGTTCCACGATTATTTCTCATTTGCTTGCGAATTTCATATAGTTCTCTATATAATGGATTATCAACGCCCTGCCAGCACTTTCGCATTTATTTTTTGGGCATAATTAACAGGAGATGCATTATGGATGTAAAACTGCCAAATTTTGATGCAAAATCCAAAAAAACTGCAACGAAATTGCCAAAGCCAAACAAAAGGCCAAGCAAAAAGCAAATGCGAGAAGCGGTTAAAACGCTGATTGCATATGCAGGTGATGACCCAACACGTGAGGGCGTGATTGATAGTCCTAAACGTGTAGCAACAGCATATAGCGAGCTTTTTGCTGGATATGAGCAAGGCCCCAAGCAGATTTTAAGCAAGACCTTTCAAGATATTAGCGATTATAATGATATTGTTCTTTTACGTGATATTGCGTTTTATTCACATTGCGAACATCATCTCGTTCCGTTTTTTGGCAAGGTTCATATTGCATATTTACCTAAGGAGGGCATTGTTGGCCTATCAAAACTAGCAAGATTAGTTGAGATTTATGCACGCCGCTTGCAAACTCAAGAAAACCTAACAGCGCAAATTATTGAAGCATTAAATACTTATCTTGAGCCTCGTGGTGCTGCCATAATGGTTGAAGCGGAGCATATGTGCATGTCTATGCGTGGTGTTAGAGCGCCCGGAGCTACAACTTTGACACAAAAATTTACAGGCATATTTGCAGAAGAAAAAAGCGAGCGCGAACGGTTTTTTGCGCTAGTTAATGGAGCTAGATAGCATGGCTATTAAGTTTTCTAATGCCAAAAGCCTATCAAAGGCCCAACTTGAGAGCGGCAAACAATTTGCTCCCAAATTGGATGAAAATGGGTTGGTGAGCGCTATTGCTCAAGACCATAAGAGCGGAGAAATCCTAATGCTGGCGCACATGAATGAAGAGGCGCTTAGTCTAACTCTTGAAACTGGCGAAGCACATTATTTTTCTCGCTCACGGCAAAAGATATGGAAAAAAGGCGAAATTTCAGGCGAAGTGCAAAAATTAATAAAAATGCAGGTTGATTGCGATCAAGACGCTATTTTGCTTAAAGTTGAGCAATTAGGCATTGGTGCAGCCTGTCACACAGGACGCAAAAGCTGCTTTTTTCGCTCTGTTGAAATTAGTGAGGGGGAAACTTCTCTAAAGCTCACTGGTGGCGAGCAATTATTTGATCCTGAGGATAAATATTAGCTTAGGGGGTTTTATTATTATTCCATTTTTTAGCTAGAGCTTGGAATTTTATATAAAAACTATCGTTCGCATATAAACGGCGAGTTTCCTCTATAAACGGCATCATTTTCTTATAATCAGTTATTAAAGTTGTTTTATAGTAATCTTTTACCATTTTCTCATCTAGTATTTTAGACTCAATCCCTTGAGCAACAATCTCATACCAATTTAAAATTGAGCGAACGGCTGTCATATCTTCGCTAGATTGGATAGATTTAGCTAGTTCAATTAATTCTTCTTTATCATTGTCTCGGATTTTAATAAATACCTTCCTTGCCTCTAAGTAGTCCTTATCCCAAGATAATGCTATTAGGTTTTGATATGTTAAAACTTGTCGCCCTCTATTATATACCCAAATAGCAATGCCAACAGAAAAAACAATGGCAAGTATGGACATGACATTTGTCCCATTAATTAACTCATATATAGTGCTTTGCATTTGTTTTAATATATCCATCAGACACTAACTATCCTCAAAATTATTTTTTCTATAGCATATTGAAGCTAAACATTTTCTAATACTAGTCAAAAAATGTGTAGTAATCTATCTGATACAGAAATAATATCTATATAAGCCCTCTCAAGCTTTGCTCTCAAACAGTGGCGCAATGAATAGGCCGAGTAAAAAACCTCCTATATGCGCCTGCCATGCGATATTTATTTCTGCGAGCCCGAAAATGCCAACAAGTGGAATGGCGGCATTTATTGCTAGCCAAACTATGGTGAAATATTTTGTAGTTCTATTGTTCCACATTTCAGCAAAACTAGCCAGCGAGCGCCCTAAGACTATTATCTCGCCAGTTTCGGGGTGTTTCGCAACTTGAATGGGCTGAAACATAAAGCGAATAGCAACTCCAGTTAATCCTGCTATGCCGCCCGATGCGCCGACCAATAGGCTAAGTTCTGGTAATGTTACTAACGCAAATAGCAAAGCTCCAGCTGCAGCGCTTAAGAAAAAAATCAGTAAAAAAGCGCTTACGCCATAGCGCCGTGCCACAGGCGTGCCAAAAATCATTAGCCATGCACTATTAATGAATAAATGCTCCCAGCCAGAATGTAGCAACGCATGGGTGAAAATTGTCCATGTTAATGCAAGCGATCCTAGTGGGAATTGTTCGGGAGCAATGAAGCGAGTTGGGATAAAGCCAAAATAGATAATAAGCAGCTGTTTAATATTCTCATTTGGAAAAAATGAAATAAATATTTGTGGTAACCAAATTATTATCAACAGAGCGATAATTATGTTTGGCAGGTTAAAAATGGGCTGTTTTGCAGTGTTTTTTGTATTTTCATCTTCATTTTCCATGTTTTTAGCCTACTTTCTTTTGGTATTATCCACACATACTCATAAGCGTTAACCTTAATAAAAGATTAAGGGCGATTTTTATACTCAATTTTGCAATTATCTTTCTAGTTGCTTGGAGTGAAATGTCTAAGCATTTTTATTTGCAATTTGTGCGGGAAGTCATGCAAAAAGAATCGTCAAAACTATTATATAATTATTGGAATGAATTACGTGGTTCACGTAGCGCACCTGAACGTAAAAACCTTGATCCAACAAAGATTCGCAAATCACTTGCAAATGTTTTTATTCTAGAATCAGATGAAAATGAAGATGAATTTTTGTTCCGCTTAGCAGGATCACACCTTTGCACAACATATTGCCGTGAATTAAAGGGGCGCTCTTTTAACGAGTTGTGGCATCAAAAAGACCGTGATGCGCTAAAAACCCTTATCAGAGCAGTAACTGAGGATCATGCGGTAGCTCTGACAAGCTTTAATGGCACTAGCGCAAGTGGTAAGCGAATTAGTTTTGAAATTATCCTGCTTCCTGTTCGCCATAATGGAGAAACGACTTCACGTATTCTTGGTGCAATGAGCGCTATTGAAAACCCCTACTGGCTAGGGTTAGAGCCGATAGTTGAGCAAAGAATAACTGGATTAAGATTGATTTGGCCAGATGATGTTTCAAATCAATTACCTTTGCGCGATTTATCTAGCGATGTGATTAATAACGAAGTTGATGTATATTTCAAAGATGAATTCTCTGGCGAAGAAAATAAGCAGCCTGTAGATATTCCAGCTAAAATAGCTATTCCTACTAAGGTTCATGGCAATCTTGCACGTCGTTATTCACATTTAAGTGTAATTGATGGCGGAAAATCATAAAAACGCATGAGCATTACTAATAGTTAACCTAAATGACGCTATGGTTTGTTAATTATAATTTATTGGCGTGTAATATTTATGTTTGAACTTCAAGATAATTCTTCGCAACTATATTCGCAAGATGCTCATATATCTGATTCAGATCGTTTTCAGAGCGTAAAAGTCTCTATTTTAGGCCGTTATATGCTAGCGGACTATAGTGAATATCCTTGTCAAATAGTTGAAATGTCCCCTGGTGAAGCAAAAATCATTGCACCAGTGAGTGGTACTCTTGAAATGCGTATAGTTGCATATCTTGATACTATTGGCCGAATTGATGGAAAAATTATCAGTGTTTTTGAAGGTGGGTTTGTAATTAATTTCTCAGCATCTGCACGAAAACGTGATAAAATTGCCGCTCAACTTACTTGGCTAGCAAACAAAGATATACTTGGTTTAGAAGATGAAAGAGATTCTGGGCGTTTTGTTCCCGATTTTCGTCATTCTAAAATCGTACTTGAAGACGGGCGAGAATATAATTGCAAACTATTAGATATCTCTGTTTCTGGCGCTGCAATTGAGCTTTCTGTGAGACCAGCTATGGGATCAATAGTTACTCTTGGTAGAATGCAGGCTAAAGTTATTCGCCATTTTGAAAATGGAATTGGTGTTAGGTTTGCAAGTGCACAAGAAATTCTTACTATTGTACAACAAAATTTACGCCTTGATTAGGCAATTATAAAATCTAACTTTTAGCACTTCACAAAAATATATCATAGTTTCATATATCTTATTAGTGCTCTCGCTCCAATAACACCCATTCCCATTATAGATTATTGTAATCTATGCACCTGTAGCAACAATAAAGCATGGTTAAAAATAACTAAAAAACACCTGTAAACTTTGAATAAAAGTTGCATATTATTTTTTTCAATAGCGAAATAACTAAACTCTAGCGTGTTCCCCAATCAGGGAGAACACAAATGACAATTTATAAAAATAAACTATTCACAATATTAGCACTTATGTTTCTTATGTTATTAGCAGGTACTGATATAGCATTTGCCAACATTAACATAAATTTTAATAACCTAGCTTTTGCAAAAGCTGGCAATGTTCAAACATCTATTCCAATAGGACATGCTGAGTTTTGTAAGACACGGCCAGAAGAGTGCGGCAAAAACAAAGAGAACGTATCAGCAATTACCTTAACACAAGCGCTTTGGCAGGAGTTAGTAGGTATTAATGTGAAATATAATAGAGAAATTATTCCAGTTACCGACATGGAGCTTTATGGAGTTGAAGAATTTTGGACATATTCAAATGGATATGGCGATTGTGAAGAATATGTGCTTGAAAAACGCCGTGCTCTAATCAATCTTGGTTGGCCTGCATCAGTATTACTTATTGCTGTACTTCGTCAAGAAAGCGGAGAGGGTCATGCCGTACTTATGGTAAGAACTGATAGAGGCGATCTTGTTCTTGATAATCAAGCGGCACTCATAAAAGTTTGGAATGAAACACCCTACAAATATCTAAAACGACAATCCCAAGCAAATTCAGGTCAATGGGTTGATCTTTACGACCAAAGAGAAAACCTATTTGCTAAAAAATAAATATCGAACCTTTTACCCCCCTAAATGACCTCCATTAGGTTTGATATGACCAGCCCCTCCCCTGAGGCTGGTCTTTTTTTGTTTAAACGAAAGCTAGATAAATACTCATAAACATAAGACCCGTAATAAAAGCCCAACCAAAGGCAATTAATGCTGCTAATAAAATAAAGGGCTTTGATAAGGATGCATCTTGGGGATTATTAAAACCAAGATTTAGCATAATATAGGGGCCACAGACAAAGCTGATGAATAAATTACCAAGTGAGGCTAAATAGGTCTTGCCTGTATAGCTTAACATGGCGGGTGCTCTTAGTATGAATTGATAAAGATGCGCACTAACACCTGCAACAGATATACCAACAGCAATTATAAACAATGCTAGAACAAGATCGTTTGACATTAATATATTTTCCAGTCTTTAAATTTATTATTTAATATATTTACCTTTTGTTAAGTATAGTTGCAGCCTTATCAATAGTCATTAATTGTTGACAAACATGGTTAACAAAGCCAAGCGTGTGTTAACTTTTCTCTTTAGGGTTGATCTTTTGTTATGACCAAAAATAATAGTTCAAGGGATTTAACATTCAATCTTATCACTATTGCATTGGGCCTTATTTTTGCTGGGTTAGCTCTTGCTTATTACATTGATACTCTTGAACAATCAGAAACAAAGCTGCCCTCCTTAAATGATAATGAAGCTTTAATCACAAAAATCATATCAGGTCAGCAATTACAAATTCCAGCTACTTGGTTCAAATATTTAAAAAAAAACCAAACAGAGTTCGTCGATTCTATAGAACTGGTTTTTGTCTTGCCGATCATATCGAATAAACCAAACATGGTAATTCAAGTCACACTAGCGCAAAAAAGATTAAACATTCCAAGTGCGCAATTATTAGATGATGTTTACTTACATCAATTTTCACCCAATCAAATAAATTCTCCAAAGGGTTTAATTGGCAAGCCACTTAAAACAATGGTTGGCAATATTGAGGAGAATGTTTTTTATGACCCCCTTAGCGCTAACCCCTTTGTTGCCAAATGTATGGATAGAATAGTTAAAGATGCTTCAAAAAGGTGTGTGCGTACTGTCCAAATAAGCGCACAACTTAGCGCTACATATAGTTTTGAATATGAAGCTCTTTTAGGCTGGAGAAATTTTGATATGGAAGCGCAAAAATGGCTGGATAAAATTGCAGACCTTAAATAGTAAAGACCTATAGATCTTCTAAATCTATATCCAAAATTGCCATTTGAAACATAAATGAGCGATCTTCGTCTTCGTCATCAACGTAAATTACCCCAATAAATTCATCACCCTTATAAACTTCACAAGAATCTGTTTTTTGCGGACGAGCTTTTACTGTTAGCTCAGCACTGCCAAAAGTTTTTTGTAAAAATAATTTCAACTTATTAAGTTCTGCTTTGTCCAATGATCTTTTCCTTTAATAGCCTAATTTTTGTTCTTTTAAGTTGTTTTTTGCATAATTGAAATAGCTTGAATAGTTTTTCAAATTATTTCGCCCAACATTTGATCCATATTAAGAGAGGGATAAGCGCAACCAGCCTCACCAACTATTTTTGCAGGAACTCCCGCTACCGTTTTTTTGGCTGGAACGTCTTTTAGAACAACAGAACCAGAAGCAATTCGCGCGCAATCGCCGATGCTAATATCACCTAAAATTTTTGCCCCTGCACCAATCAGTACACCTGACCCAACTTTTGGATGTCTATCACCATCAGTCTTACCAGTACCCCCTAAAGTTACACCTTGCAAAATAGATACATTATCGCCAATTACTGAAGTTTCGCCAATCACCACCCCTGTACCATGATCTAACATAATCCCCTGCCCCATTTTAACGGCTGGGTTTATATCTACTTGGAAGGTCTGAGAGCTGCGGCTTTGCAAATAAAAGGCCATATCTTTGCGACCCATCCTATATAATTCATGAGCAAATCTATGCACTTGAATTGCCTGATATCCCTTAAAATACAAAAACGGCTCAAGCAAACGATGACAAGCTGGATCTCGCTCTTTTGTTGCAACAATATCAATGCGTGCCAAAATTGCTATCTTGTTAGATTCTTCCAACATTTCATTAAATGTTTGCCTAATGAGATCAGCAGAAACATCTAAATGATCGAGCCGTTGCGCTAGACGATAGCAAAGGGCTTTTTCAAAACTATCATGATTTAAAACATTTGAAAAAACAAAGCTAGCAAGTGCTGGTTCTTGTTTTGTAATTTCTTCAGCTTCTTGCCTTATAGAATTCCATACTGGATCTAATTTCTTAACTGATTGCTGTTTTGTTTTAAGGCTCATTTATCATTCCAATTAAAATTATTTCTCTTGTTAGTATTACTATATTGAGTTTTTATCTAAAAAATCAATAACGCCTTGCTTAAATTTCTTATCACCAGTTGAGCGCATGTGATCAACCCCTTCAAGTAATAATGACTTACCTTGTGGTAAAATATTCGCCAAATCACTAGGTGAGCCACCAATATTATCTTCAGAGCCAACCACCACCAAAGCAGGAATATCAATTTTTTCAACATCTTTTTTTGTTATTGGATCACGAGAAGATGATAAACAATAAGCCAATGCTTTAAGATCGCTCTTGGTATGTTGCGCAAAAATACGAAACTGCCTTGCGGTTTTATGTTCAATTTCTTCTAAACTATCTGCCCTTAAACCAGCAATAATTTCAGAACTATCCCTCATGCCACGAATAAGATTTATACCCATTCCGCCAAAAATAACACCCCGAACCTTTTGCGGTGCTTGCATGGCAACAAAAGCTGAAATCCTTGCCCCCATTGAATAACCAAGCAGAAAAGCAGAGGCAAGCCCTAAATAATCAATCAAATTGATTGTATCATGCGCCATTATTTTAGCTGGGTAATATTTACTATCATAAAGCTTTTCTGATTGCCCATGCCCTCTATTATCAATGGTGATTACTCGATAACCAGCATTGACCAAAATATCGACCCAGCCCGTATCTAGCCAGTTCACCTTAGCATTTGATGCAAAACCATGAATTAGAATAATTGGCGCACCTTTGCCATAATCCTCATAAGCTATTTTTATATTTTCAGAGATAAATTGGGGCAAGTTTTAAGTTCCTATTGACCGCATGAATATGTTCGTGAACTAATAGTATAGATTATTTAACAAGAGCAAAGAAAAAATTATGGTAGATAAATTCATTGTAATTGCTGGCGCTGGAATTTCCGGGCTAACTAGTGCCCTCGCCCTAGCTAAATACGGTGTCAAAAGCTTAGTTCTTGAGCGCAATGAGCAAATTCAAGAATTCGGCGCAGGCTTGCAAATTGGCCCAAATGCCCATCGTGCGCTTGATGCTCTAGGTTTAGAAGACGCACTAAAACCAGTTAGTTTTGAGCCAGAAGGCGTTGATATTTATTCTTTTGCACAAAACAAACCTCTTGTTACCCTAGAATTAGGAAAAACTGCAAGAGAGCGATTTGGCGTGCCTTACACTGTTATGCACCGAGCCGATATGGTTGAAACACTTTATGCCGCCTGCAAAAACAACAAACTAATAGATGTTGAGTTTGCTATCACAGATTTTGAAATATCAAATATCGATAAATCTCCAATGGTTAAATATAAAAAAGTAGATGGCAAGACAGAAGAAGTATCATGTTTTGCCTTTATAGGCGCTGATGGGGTTGGTTCAATCACCCGCACAAAATACTTAAATGGTGTGCAAGCTAAATATAGCGGATATGTCGCATGGAGAACATTAATTGATATTGATCTTTTGCAAGATGTTATAAATCTCGAGAATACAACTCTAATGTGGGGGTCAGGTTTTCACGCTGTTGCATATCCATTAAAGCACCGCAATGTGGTAAATGTAGCGTTTTTTACTAAAGAAACTATGTCAGTTGGTTTTGGAATTAGTGAAACTCCAAACCTACCAGTCTCAATGAAAAATGATCCCCGATTATCAAAAATTTGCTCCCTAACAAAAAACTGGACACATTGGCCATTAGCAGCTGTTAAAACACCATATTGGCATGAGGGATCTGTAGGACTTGTTGGCGATGCAGCACACGCAATGTTGCCTTTTCAGGCTCAGGGTGCTGCTATGGGGATTGAAGACGCTGTTATATTAGCTCCTCTATTAGCAAGTGAGCAAAATTCTGCAACTGCTTTTAATATCTATCAAAACAAGCGCCAAGAACGAGTAAATAGGGTAGCAAAAACATCCCAAAGCAATGGCAAGATTTTTCACATGATACCCCCTCTTACTTTCGCCAGAAATTCAATGGTAAAAATGCAAGGCAACATGAACCATTATTCACGCCTTAGCTGGATTTATGATTTTGATCCGACAATTTGCTATGAAAATATGGTAATACCCCCAATATTTAATAGCATTTATAAGTAGAATTTTCTTATAGTTAAGCGAAGGAGATTTTATATGAAGCGCTCGAGATATTCTGACAGCCAAATTATTGGTATATTGAAGCAAGCTGAGGCTGGGACACC
>JAJRPR010000012.1 GCA_024280655.1 Alphaproteobacteria bacterium
CTTGATAGGGCGCAACTAAGCGCTCGTAGCGCCATTATTGGTAAAAAAACTAATGTCAATAAAACCCTTGAACGTTTAATAAGAGTAATGGCTAAGTTACATCTAAATTGTGATCTTGAATTTATTCAGCCAGATAATGGAGATATTTTCTTTCGTGGTGAGGAAAGTGACCTTGAGGAAATGGTTGGTAATCTAGTTGATAATGCTTGCAAGTGGGCTAAATCCAATATAAAAATCACTCTTTCACACGGACAGAATAAAGACAGTCTAAGAATCATTGTTGAAGATGATGGGGAGGGACTGACAGAAAAACAAATGCAATTAGTCTTGCGACGTGGAGTACGACTTGATGAAAAAGCTGTTGGTAGTGGGCTTGGCCTTGATATTGTTAAAGAATTAGTTGATATTTACGGTGGAACATTAAGCCTTGAACAATCGATTTTGGGAGGGGTGATGGTTAAGTTGGATTTGCCTGCAATAAAAAGCCGCATATAGTTTATATAAAGCTGTCTTAATATTAAAGTTGTTTTAGCATTGCGACCCTAGTTTAGCCGTAATCTGTTTGCATTTATTTTTATAGGTCTATAAATTGAGGAATAAAGGTAACAATAATGAATAAAAAACAACTAGCTTTTATCACTATTATTGTTTTGTCCTTGGGCGCTTGCACAAGGTTGGGCGTTGATAATTCTGGCACTAATCAAAATCCTAGTCTTTTTGGTAATAATTTAGGGCAGGCATCATCACCACCAGTATCAGTTGCGATTGCAGCAAGTGATATAGGAGATTTGCTTGATGAAGAGGCTGCTATTAAACTCACTAATAAAGAGAGATCAGAGGCAGCTAGCGCACAATTTTATGCTCTGCAATTTGGCCGTGTTGGCGCACCACGTGTTTGGCAAGGTGATAGCGGTGCAAGTGGGCGTGTTTCAGTTGGCCCTTATGTTAGAGTAAACTCACTTGATTGCCGACAATTTACGCATGTCGTAACAATAAAAGAAACCTCTTATGAGAGGGAGGGAACTGCTTGTCGTGAGGCAGATGGCAGTTGGGATATTGTAGATTCATAAATAATAGTTTTTTATAAAATATCAGCGCTTTGTTTACATTCTGCATTTAGGATTAAGAAAATTTGATTCTATATAGAAAATTGGCAGAATAACTTACATGCAAAACTTAAAGAATAAATCTCCCCTTAAAGATGTTCAGCGCAGGCGGGCTGACGATGAGAGCCTAGCAAAAGAAAAAACTGAAATAGATGCGCAGGCTTCTAAAATGGGCGAATTGGCATTTTTGTCTATATTTGGGGAAATATTGGTTGCAGACCCTACGCCTATAGTTTTTGATGGTGCTCTCAATCAGCAGCATATGCAAGCAATATGGATATGGATAACACGTGATATTGCGCCCGATCTAGCTCAAATTATAAATGACACAAAAAACGAGCAAGAAGCAAAAAAAGCAATAATTTCTTATTGCCCCATTCTTATAAAAAAAATCTCAAAAGAAATTACGCTAGCTTCAGAAAAAAATGAAGCAAATAGTCGCTTAACAGCGCAGCTCGGGGGAGAAGAAGTAAAGCAACGGCTTGCAGTTTTTCTTATAGCTTTGCGTTGTCATGCTTTATTAACTAAAGCAATTTCATTTGGTAAGGCGGCCAATTCTATTGAAGATGAAACATCATTGGGAACTGCCTTGCAATCTTTGCCACTGCAAGAGCCTAGTGTTGCAGCTTTTCTTTTTCAAATTATTGTTGGGCAGTCTAATAACCCAAGTAATTTAATCTTAGCAGTTGCTAAAATCATTGGAGCCTCATCGGAGGGGGCAATGCAAAGAGCAGGGTTTGAGCCTTTGTTAGATGCTCTTTTATCTCATGCTCAAAATCAGGCTTCATTATTATTGGGACAAAGGGGTCTTTATATTGATGCCGATTTAATGTGCAAATCTATTTATCGTTTTCACAAACTAATGCATGCCGCATCTGGATATGTTGAACTTGAAAGAAGGGCTCGTTTAGGAAAAGCGGCGACTGAAATTACACTGCAAATGGCACAAATTGTTGAGCCTCGCCTTAAAGAGGTTAGCTCTGATGTTAGTCAATCTTTGAGAAAACCAAGAAGAGGAGAGGATAAAATTGATGCTGATGGTTTGCTTGCCGCACTAAATGGTATTTATTTACTTGCAGCTGTAAGGGAAGCAAAAGAATCTCTAGCTCTAAATGCTCTTTTTGATAGGATATGGAGCGAAACGGGGCAAACCCTTGAAATTTTAATCGATCGAAATCTTGAAGAATTTAAGAAAAATACAAATAATAGCATTGTTTCTCAAAGACTTGATATGGGTATTAAAATGTCGCAAATACGCTTTGGCAAGGAATATGCTGGCATATTACAAAGTGCAAAAGACAAGATATCTCGTCGCTCTAATGAGGCTTAAGCAATTTTGCTGCAAAATGTCCACCAGAAGTATAGATGGATATCTGCTGTCCAATAGTGGCTTTATGTTTAGCAATTAATGCAACACAAAATTCATTTGATTGGTAAATAATACTGCCAAGCGCTTGCTCAGGATTAGAAATATCTGAGTTTGCAAAAATTAATTGCCCAACTTCAAAATTGACATTCTCTAAAGATTTAATCTCCCAAACTTGTGCATCTTTGCCATAACTCTCTTGCAAATAATTGGGAATATGTGTGATTGAGTTTTTTGTTGTTTTTACTTTTTCATCATTGGGTTCTTGAATAATAGAGAATAGTTTTTCTCCCCTTATCACTCTTTCTTTTACGATTTGCGAAAATTGCGATTTTGATAATTTTGAAATGCTATTTAATGAGCAAATATCCCCTAGTGAAAATGCTTTATTGTTCAATATGTCATAATTGATAATCTTGTTGCTCAAACTAATATTATTCCAAATATTTTTATTCTTTGTGCTGTGTTTGCATATAAATGAATTGCCAAAACCATAATATTTTGGTGCGGCATTTAAAACATTTTCTTTATAAATTAGAGCAGATCCTATTGGAGTTTCAAATAGAGTGTCTATGCGTTTTTCAACTATATCACTCATTTTTTTATGAAATAAATAATTTATCGCTTCAATCCCACTTTGCATAATAGCAAAATTACTACGCCAGCCAGAATTAGATCCAGCAAGATAGATGTTTTTTAATTTTCCTTGTGTCTTAAGTCCAAAAGAACTCTCACTTGAAATAATATCCCCCCCAGCTTGTAGCCACAGATCAAGATTTGCCAACCATCCAGCAGATAGGATTAGACTATCGACATTTAATGTCGTTTTTTTACCAAACCTATCTTCCCAAACCAACCCCATTTCTAAATGTAATTGCTTTTTATCATCGCTGATTTTAAGCTCTATTGGCATCAAGCCAGTTTCTAATTTAATGCCATAAGATTTTGCAAATTCAATAAATCGGGATTTTGGCTCAATTCTAGCGTCAAAGATTTTCTCAATCTTAGCGCCAGCATCTGATGCCAAAAGAGCCATCCTATAGGCAGCATTATTATTGGTAATGATAGAGCTTTTTCCTTTTGGGAAAATTCCATAAGAGCTAGCAAGTCTAAATATTGCGCCCAATCCCATAGTTTTACAAATTCTATTGCCGTTAAAGATTGGTAAGCGATCTACACAGCCAGTTGCAAGTATAATTTTCTTAGCACTAACTTCAAAAATCTCTTGCTTTAATTTTCCTCTAAAAACACTAAGTCGTTGCACAAGGGCAATATTATCTTCTAATTTAATAACAGCACTGCTTGTCTTTATTTTTATATTTTTGGCTTTTTTAATAGATTTTATAAGATCCTTTACAAGCTTCTCTGGCCTCTCTTCATCTGAATTATTGCCAAATAAAACTGCATCGCCACCCAACAGATTTTGTTGCTCAAGTAGCAAAATATCCTTGCAAATTGTTGCTCCATATTTTGCAGCACTTAACCCCGCAATCCCGCCACCAATAATTAACAACTCAACTGATATTTGTTTTATATCAGGTTGTTTTATACTGGAGTAAAAATCAATTTCCTTTTCATCAAAACATATATTTAAGGAATTTACCTGCCTGTTTTTTAGGCGGTTAATAAGATTTGATATTTTAGTGCCAGCATTTACGCCCTCAATATTATAAATAGCACCATTGATAGCAGGCATTCTTTGCACTGGCGCTATGATGTCTAATTCAGTGCTTTTGGTAATTAATGAAACAGGTAAGTTAAGATATTCATCTAGTGTTATGGGAAAAGAAAGATGCGTGCCAGCGCAATCAAAACCACTAGCCAAAATTGCTGATAATACACAATCGCCCTCAAAGCCCTCAATTTTAATATTATTCACCAAAAAACTTATTGGCTTTTCTAAATTAATTTGCTGGCCAATAAATGGATTATCTTTTATGTTTGAAAATCGCTCCATTTAACGCCCTCGTTTTTGTTTTTTATTGGTTTTCGCAACAAAAAACTCACTAATATTTGGGCGCAGTTTTTCATTTAATTTTGGCTTTCGTTTAGCAAAATATTCATTTTCAAAATCATTCCCCTTGCCAACTAATATTTTGGCCATTGTTGGAGTTAAAAATGCACCACTTGTGCCAAACCCGCCAATATATGAGAGTTTTGTACCTGAAAGCGAGCCAAAAACCCCTGCGCCATCTTTGCTTATGATAGAAGAAAATTGCGCTTTTCCAGCTAATTTAATGTCTCTATTATTTTTCCCATAACTATTAATAATATTGCTAATGCTTGTAAAATCATCTTGTGAGGTGCAATCAATAGCACCGTTAGCATGCTGAAACAAAATAGAACTATCATCAATATTTATGATTGTAGAACTTTTTAATTTTTTCGCTGGTTCAAGCATTAATGCGTTAGTTGTGGTCTTGAAAAAATTATTACTTATATCTTTTTGGGGTATATGATTTAATATGGCCTCATCATCAACAAAAACTATATGTTTTGAAACTATTGTTTCATTTGCAGAAATGATTTTTACAACTCCGCTAGCATTTCTTTTTAACTCGATATTATTTGCGTTCAGCAGTTTTACATTATTTCTATTTAACCAGCTATCTAATCCAGCAAACATAGAGCGTCGCTTTATTCTGATTGCATCACGAAATTGAATAGATTGCATCACCCCTTTTGTTAATTCTTGTTTCTCTATTGAAAACCCATATAGACCTGCAACATTTCTTGCATGATTAAGAGCATCTGCGCTTTTTTTGGAGCGGGCAATAAATATCGGATCAATTTTTTCATAAACCGTTTCGTTAGAAAAATCTTTTAATAGATCCTCAAATGGTGAGATGTTTTTTTTTATTAACCGCCATGTTTGCGGTTGAGTGATGATATCAACAGAAATATCAAAACCATGCGATGGTAATGAAGAATGAGCAAACTGCCCAAGAAGCGCAGTTTCACGCCCGTAAAGCTTGGATAATGAGCATGCCAATAGCGCGGCCAATGGCGTATTACCAAAAATTGTAAATTCAAAATTCATTTTTATCTATACTTCCATTCACTTTTTGGTGTTTACCAAAGACATTTTGTTTTTCTTGTTATATATAAACTTAAAACAACAATAAATAGGGTTTATAAACCACATGCTTTTTTGGATAATCATCTCATTAATAACTCTCCTATGCTTTACAGCATTTTTCTTCATATCAAAAAATAATTCTCTAGTTTCCAATGATAATGAATTAGACGTTTAAATGAAAGACGAAATAAGTGTGCCACACAATATCTATTTCAAAGCTCAATTAGATGAGTTAGAAAAAGATATAAAAGCTGATTTAATTTCAGAAAAAGAAGCTCAAGGGGCAAAGGCAGAATTAGCTCGTGAACTGATTAAACAAAGAGCAGAAGCAACCGCCAATAAAAATAAAGAAAAACAGCTCACCAAGGCTCTAATTATTTCAACTCCTGTATTTTTGATCAGTTTATTACTTATTGTTGTAATAAGTTTTATTACTTATTCCTATTATGGCAGCCCCAATCTGCCTGCATCTCCTTTAGCTCTTAGAGTTAGTCCAGAGGGACAAAGGGTAGAAATTGAAAATGCAGTAGAAAAAGTTGAAGAGCGCTTAAAGGATAATCCTGATGATGCACGGGGTTGGGCAGTGATTGCTCCAATATATATGCGTATGCAGCGTTTTGATGAGAGCGTTATTGCATATCGTAATGTAATAAGGTTATTGCCGCCAAGCGCTGATACGCAAACCGATTTAGCCGAGGCCTTATTGATGGCAAATGATAGCGAAGCAAATGCTGAAATAATGGCTTTGCTTGATAGTGCAAGCAAGCTTGACCCAAGACATATTCGCTCTCGCTTTTATTTGGCGGGCGAGGCAATGAGAGTGGGCGATAATGAAGGAGCCTTAGAAAAGTGGCAAGAGCTAATAATGCTCTCGAATGGCCAAGAAGAATGGCTAGAGATAGTCAATGAAGGGCTTAATGAAACTCAAGCAAGAATAGCACTACAACAATCAAATAATGAGCAAACACAGCCTCAGTCTGAACCAAGCCAAACAGAACCAAGCCAAACAGAACCAAGCCAGCCTGATGTAAATGCCCAAGCTGATTTCATTGCGCAAATGGTAGAGCGGCTAGAAACTCGCTTAAATGAAGAGGGCGGCACAATAGAGGAATGGACACAATTAGTGCGCTCGCTTTTAGTGCTTAATGATAAAGACAAAGCGCAACAATTTTACGATAAAGCAAAGCAAGCCTATCCAGATGATGATGAAACTATTGAGCTTGATAATTTGGCAAAACAAGCAGATTTACAATAAGAATTACAATAAGAATTACAATAAGAATTATGGAACGATAATATGACACGTAAACAAAAACGTCTTAGCATTATAGCTGGATTAGGAATAGTTTTGGCAATAGCTACTACAATTATTTTTATTGCATTAAGTAGCAAAATAACCTTTTTCTATTCACCCTCAGAGCTAAAGGAAAACCCTGTTGCCGTTGGTCAAGCATTTAGAGTTGGCGGTTTGGTAGTTGAGGGGAGTTGGGTTCAAGAAGGTATGAATAATGTTTTTGTGATTACGGATAATGAAACCGAAATCAAAGTTATTTATGAAAACATTGTCCCTGATTTATTTAGAGAGGGGCAGGGGATAATAGCCGAAGGGGCGCTAAATGAGAACGGTGATTTTATCGCTAGCAATGTTTTAGCAAAGCATGACGAGAATTATCTACCAAAAGAAATTGTAGAAACGCTTAGAGAGCGTGGTGAATTAAAATTAGATGAAAATGGAGCTAGTAATAATGATTATTGAAATTGGGCATTTTACCCTCATTTTAGCTTTTGCTATTGCTGTTGTTCAAACGGTTCTAGGGCTAACTTTTTGGCGCTCTGATGGACGTATAGCAAAATTTGTGAAGCTGGCTGCTTATTGGCAATTCATGCTGGTTTTAATCTCGTTTGCTGCAATAA
>JAJRPR010000173.1 GCA_024280655.1 Alphaproteobacteria bacterium
GGCGGTTATGATGTGTCGCTTTCGCTTTTACCCCCGCAAAGATTATTTGGCGGCATAACTAAAGGCATGACAGAGCCAATTTATGCTGGCACTTTCCATCCCGGAATGAACATGTGCGTATTTGCTCCGGGGCGCACACAAGTTACGTTTAATTTCTCTCTTCAAAAACGTCATCTAAAAAACATTGATAGGATAGCGAGCCTACTTGATGAAATTGATAATCAATGATTTTGCCTATAGTATTTTCTAAATTTAATTATACTAATCATTGCTCTCTTGCTCATCTTCATCAATACCATATTTACTCATGAGCGGTAATTGAAACATCGAAAATACAATAGTTATTGGCATAATGCCCCAAACCTTAAACATCACCCAAAAATCGGTTGAAAAATTACGCCAGACGATTTCGTTGATGATTGCCAAAACAAAAAAGAAAATGCCCCAGCGTAAAGTAAGTGATTTCCAACCCTGCTCCTCAAGAGCATAAACATCACCAAACACATATTTTAGCAAAGATTGCCCAAATAACATACCGCCAAGCAACACAGTGCCAAACATAATATTAACAATGGTTGGCTTTATTTTAATGAAAGTATCGTCTTGCAAATAAAGCGTTAGCCCACCAAAAACTAACACAACAACGCCTGTAACAAGTGGCATAATGGCAATGCGTTTTAGAATAATCCAACTAAGCAAAAGCGAAATTACCATTGCGCCCATAAACCAAGCAGTGGCGGCAAAAATTCCAGCACGAGCATTAATGATAAAGAATAATACCAATGGCCCTAACTCTAATACTAATTTTATTAATTGTGATTTTGTGTCTTTTTGCGTTTTTATACCGCTTACTTTATTTTCCATTATTTATCCAATTATCTCATTCATTATCAAAACTTGACCTGCTATTGCTCTACCCTGCAATAGCTTTACCCTGCTATAGGCTCTACCCTGCTATAGCTTGGGCAAAATCCTTTGCGTTAAAACTTTCAAGATCTTCAACATTTTCTCCAACTCCGATATAATGTATCGGAAGAGAAAAAGCACGAGAAATTGCAACTAATATGCCGCCTCGTGCCGTGCCATCAAGTTTGGTCATTATTAGCCCTGTTACTCCTGCACGCTCGCCAAATATTTTTACCTGATTAAGCGCATTTTGCCCAGTTGTAGCATCAAGTGTTAAAAGCACTGCATGGGGCGCATCGGGATCTAGTTTTTTAATTACTCGAATGATTTTTTCAAGTTCCGCCATAAGTTCTTCACGGTTTTGCAAACGACCAGCACTATCAATTATTAAAATATCCTTATTTTGCTCTTTAGCTTTTTGCACTGCTTCATAAGCAAGACCCGACGCGTCTGATCCTGCAGGTTTAGAAATTACTGGTGCGCCCGTGCGCTGCCCCCAAACCTCTAATTGCTCAATGGCCGCAGCACGAAAAGTATCGCCAGCCGCTAACATTACGGATTTTCCCTCATCACTAAATTTTTGTGCCAACTTGCCGATAGAGGTGGTTTTGCCCGAACCATTGACCCCGATCATTAGGATTACAAAGGGAGATTTTGAACTATCGATTTCTAGCGGCTTGGCAACTGGAGTTAGGGTTTTTTCAACTTCTTGCGCCAAAATATTTTGCACATCTTCAACCGATATATCTTTATCAAACTTATCTTTGGCCAAAGTCTCAATAATTGAAGTTGCTACATCAACACCAAGATCGGCTTGAATAAGAATGTCCTCTAAATCATCAAGCGTTTCTTGGTCTAGTTTGTTCTTGGTAAAAACCGCACCAATATTATTAGTTAAATTATCAGATGAGCGTTTAAGACCCGAACTTAATCTTTGAAACCAGCTTTTCTTTTTGGGCGTTTCTTGTGATTGTTCTACTGGCTGATGCTGCTCAACCCATTCAGGATTTGTTTCAGGAGGCCCCGCATCTAAATGCTCATCATCTATTTCAGGCACAATTATTTCTTTAGGTTTTTTTACTTTTGGTTTGGCAATAGTTTTCTTAACTGGTTTTTTTGCAGGTTGCTTTTTCTCAACCTTCTTTTTTACAGACGGCTTCTTTTTTGCAATTTTTTTGGGTTTTGGCTTTGTAATATCTTTTTCAGGTTTGACTGCTTTTTCAGACTCAACAGCAATTTGCTCTTCTACCTGCTCCTCAATCTGAGGCGTTACTTCTGGCTTTTCCTTTTTGCCAAAAAGCTTTGAAAAAAACCCTTGTTTCTTTTCACTCATTTTGCGCTCCTAACCAACTCACCAATTAAACCCTTATCATTAAAATCACTAATTTGCACATCTACTATTTCTCCTTGTTTAGCATTGCTAAAACCAACTGGCACAAATTGTTCTGTTCGCCCCAAATTCTCACGCTCCACCAAAACTCTTTCCGTTTTGCCTACCCTACTTTTACATAATTTTTCAAATTGAAGCTTTCCCAATTCACGCAATTTTGCAGCTCTTTGTTTGGCAACAGATTTTTCTATTTGATTGGGAATTTTTGCCGCTGGTGTGCCCTCTCGTTTTGAATAGGGGAACACGTGTAAATAGGTGATATTTGCTTCTGTTACTATTCTCATTGAGTTGTCAAACATCGCTTTAGTTTCGGTTGGAAAGCCAACAATTATATCCGCACCAAAGATCATTTCAGGGCGCACTTTTCTTAATCGCTCACAAAGAGAAATAATATCTTCATATGAATGGCGGCGTTTCATGCGCTTGAGTATAAGATTATCACCCGATTGCAAGGAAAGATGCAAATGCGCCATTAGGCGTTTTTCACTTGCTATAGCTTCAAATAATGCTTCATCCATTTCAATAGAATCAATCGAAGATATACGAAGGCGAGGCAAGTCTGCTACATGGATAAGGATTTTTTGCACTAATGTTCCAAGCGAAATATTGCCTGGTAAATCAGCGCCATAAGAAGTGATATCAACGCCTGTCAGCACAATTTCATTATAGCCGTTGGCAACCAATTTTTTTATTTGCTCAACCACGTGCCCCATTGGGGTTGAACGAGATGGGCCTCGCCCAAAGGGAATAATGCAAAAAGTACAACGATGATCACAGCCATTTTGCACCTGCACAAAAGCACGAGCCCGCCCATCTAATCCCTCAACTAAATGATTGGCAGTTTCTTTAATTGACATAATATCATTGACTTTAATCTTATCATTAATATCCACGCCAAATGTTAGGTTCTCATAAGTGTTAGCTTCTAATTTATCATTATTGCCAATGACTAAATCAACCTCGCTCATATTGGCAAAATTTGCTGGCTCAACTTGCGCCGCACAACCTGTTACAATGATTTTTTTATTTGGCGCATTTCTTTTGGCACGCCTTATTGCTTGGCGGGCTTGGCGCACTGCTTCCCCCGTTACTGCGCAAGAATTAAAAATAATAACATCACTAAGGCCTGCTTGTTTTGCTTGGCTTAGCATTATCTCTGATTCATAAGAATTTAATCTACAACCAAAAGTGATAACTTCTGGCTTGCTATTTTTACTCATATTTAGACCAAAAGATTGTTGGGGATTATCCCCCTACCATCAAGCGAATATGCGCCAGACATAATAATATGATTATCGCTTTTTTGCCATTTTATTGTTAAGCGCCCACCAATTAAATCAACAATTACTTCTCTATCGGTTAGGTCTTTGCGCATAGCACAAACAGCCGTTGCACAAGCACCAGTGCCACAGGCTTTTGTTTCACCAACCCCTCGCTCCCAAACCCGCAATTTTATATGATTAGGCTCAGTAATTTGCGCCAATGAAATATTAGCTCGTTCTGGAAAAATTGGGTGATTTTCAAGCAAGGGACCAAAACGATCTAAATCATAATTATCAATATCATCTTTAACAAAAAACACTGCATGTGGATTACCAACATTAACTACCGAAGGGGTGTGTAAAATTGGATTATCAATAGGGCCAACTTGTAGCTCTATGCCTGTTGTGTCGGCAAATTCCTCTGCTAGTGGAATTTGCTGCCAATCAAACAAAGGCACGCCCATGTTAACAGATACTATTTCCCCATCAATGCTAGAGGGTAAAAGGCCTGCATTTGTTTCAATTATAATTTTACTTTTGTCCGATTCTTCAGAAATTAATGCCGCAATACAACGTGCGGCATTACCACAAGCATTAACCTCACCACCATCAAAATTATAGATGCGCATGAAAATATCAGCTTTATCATTTTTTGGCTTTTCTAAAATTATCAGCTGATCACAACCAATGCCGCTTTGCCGATTAGCAATATTTTGCACCTGTTGTTTGCTCAAAGCAATAGGGCTTTTACGCCCATCAAGCACCACAAAATCATTGCTTAATCCGTTCATTTTGAGATATGGAATTGCTCTATTCATTATCATTTCCAGCCATTGCACTATTATAATATTCTATATGGCTCACTATTATAATTATTACTAGGGTTAGAGTTTAAATCATTTAGTTAAGGTAGCTCTATTAATCTATATTTTTTTTCAAAAAATCTAAAATTGCTTGGCGTAATTCTTTTGGCCTATCAAGATTTGCAACATGCCCCGCTCCCTTAATATCTATAAGGGTAAAATTAGAGCTATTTTGCATGGCTTCTAATGTTGGTTTTAGGGCAGCGTTTACCGCAAAATCAGTTGAGCATCGTATAAATAATATTGGGTTTTCAAAACTAAGTGCATTAGCAATAAAATCATATTTACGCACGTAATTTGCAATGGAAATAACCACAAATATATCAGCCTTTAGCACCATCTCATAAATTATATCCTGCGCCTGCCTATTAAAACTGGTGGCTTTTGCGCCAATTTGCGCTGATATTTCTTTGCCTAAACTTTCAGATCCAAATTTTAACATTGGAATAAGAGCTTCGGGCACATCTAAAGAATATGCCGTGCCAAAAGAAATAAAACTCTTTAAGCGCTTTGGGCTTGAGCCCATAATAAACAACGCCAAAATCCCTCCCAAAGAATTTCCAACCCAATTAATCTCATCTATTTCTTCTTTATCCAAAATTGCTATTAAATCTGAAGCAAGGTTAGGGATTGAAAAATCGCTTTCCTTAGGATCTGGCGGAGTTTTTGAGCGACCAATACCACGCAAATCTGGCACAATTACATAATAATTCTTTGCAGCAAAAAATTCAGCATCCGCAACAAATTGCAATCCATTGGCTGCCAAACCATGACATAATAATAATGGCTCATTACCCCTTTCACCAAGCGTAAAATAAGCGCTTTCATATTCACCATTTTTAACATATTTTGCTGGTGGTAAAATTGGTAATTCAGCCATTGTTGCTCTATTCTATCTGAGAAGTTGCAGATAAATCCTTATTAAAAAAAATAGCAAGATTTTCCTTGCTGGTGAAATAGACAATTCCCAAAATCACTACAATGACCAATATTATCCGATTATTTCTTTTGCGTGCATTCATTTTAATTGATCCATAATAAATCGCTGCTTAATTCTTATATAATTCCCTTTGCGCCTCAACATAAACCTGCTAAGTGCGCTCATTATGACAATAGATATAAAAAACATTCGTAACTTTTCAATAGTTGCCCACATTGATCACGGTAAATCA
>JAJRPR010000174.1 GCA_024280655.1 Alphaproteobacteria bacterium
GAAAACACCACATTTTCAAAGCCGCCAAGGCGCAAAACTTTCTTTAGTACAACAGCACCAAACGGCAAAAGACCCACACGAGATGAGCTTACAAATTCTATACCCTCGTAGGTTTTGATCATATCAAATTGCGTAATTATCTTATCGCAAAATTCTTGCATTTCTTTGGCATCAACCTGATAATTTTGCACCATATGCAATGGGTAATTGATTTGAATTTGGTGTAATTTAGCAATTTGTCGCCAAGTCCCTCCAATGGCACAAAAACTTTGAGATTTCTGCCCTAAAACATCAGAATTTTTTAATTGGCTATTGGTGATTTTAATAGCTTCTTTTAGTGAGTTCTCACTCACTCCAATTAATTGCAGCACACCAAGTTGATATGTTTCTTGCTTTTCCTCATTTGCTAACCCGATTGAGGATAATTCTAAACTACCGCCCCCTAAATCACCAATAATACCATTAAAATCTGGCATTCCTGCATATGTACCAAGTGCTGCAAAATGTGCCTCTTGCTCGCCAGTTAGAACTTCAACATTTACCCCAATGATTGCGCTTACTTGTTGTGCAAATTCTTTGCCATTTTTTGCTTCACGCACCGCAGATGTTGCAAAACAATAGGCCTGCTCAGCATTCATCAATTTCATAACTAGAGAAAAGCGAGCCATTACCTTTAATGCTTTTTCGATATTCTGCTTAGCTAAATTTCCATCTAACGCAACCCCCTTGCCAAGCGAGCAAATTGATTTTTCATTATAAAGCGGAGTGAGCGCACGGGTAAGATTTTCATAAATTACCAAGCGAATGGAGTTTGAGCCAATATCAATGATCGCAACAGGTTTTCGTATTCCTAATTGCGTGCCACTATTCATCATCTGCCCTTATGCGCAATTCAAGAGCTTCTGAGGCGATTTTACGGCTAATTGGTTTGTTTCTCGACATTGCTAACTCGTCCATTAAATCAACAAGGGCAACGACCTCACTTGCCGAGCGCTGCATACGTGAGATTAAATATGAAATAATATTTGGCGCAACACTTACTTGTCTATCGGCAAATAATTTGGCAAACATTTGTGCTAATTGCGCATCATCTGGCGCACTAACAAAAAAACTGGTCGCTAAACGAGCCCGAGAAAGTACATCATTGGTAGAAAATTCCCATTCAGAAATTTCAGATTGTGCACTCATTAAAACCGCACGCCCATCTCTTAACGACTGATTGAGCAAATGAAATAATTTTTCCTCATCATACCCTGCCCTATCAATATCTTCAATTATTATTGGTTGAGTGCCGCCCTGTTTAGCAAGCATTTCAAACATATCGCTTTTAGCAAAAATAGCATTTGATTTTTCCTGCCAAATTTTTGCCAAATGGGATTTTCCAGATTTTTCTTTGCCGATTATTAGCATAAAATGATGCGGCCAATTTGGAAATGCTGCAATATGCTCAAATGCTAATTCATTGGCGCTTGAAACAATAAAATCACTTTCACAAAGTGATGTTTCATGCCCTAGTTCAAGTGATATTTGCATATCTTTGTCTTTATTCATTTTTTTGCTTTTGCAACAGTTTTCTTTGGCTTTTTTGTGCCAAGGTAAAGCGTGCTTTTTTCGTATTTTGCAACTGAAAAGCGCACCAACACCCCAATGATTGCCACCAGCGGTACGGCTAATAAAAGCCCAACAAACCCAAAAATCAAACCACAAGCAAATAGTGCAAACATTAGCCAAACGGGGTGAATACCAATATTTTTACCGACTAATTTTGGATAAAGAATATTACCCTCTAAAAATTGCCCAACTATAAATATTGCAAACACGGCGCTAACCATTATCCAGTCTGGCCAAAATTGCACCAAAGCAACCCCAACAGATAAAAGCAAACCAACCAAAAACCCGACATAGGGGATAAAACTCAACAGGCCTGCAATTAGCCCAATCGCCAAACCAAAATTTAGCCCCGTTAAAGTGAGCGCTGTTGCGTAAAAAATTGCCAGCAAAAACACAACGCTCGACTGACCACGAATAACCCCTGACATTGCCTTATCAATATTTTTGAAAACGCCTCTAATTTCTTCTCTATAATCACGGGGTAACAAGTCATCTACTCTTTTTATGATATTATCCCAATCAGCCAAAAGATAGAATGTAACAACTGGGGTGATTACCAACAAGCCAACAAGATTGAGCATAGTAAGTCCGCTTTGCATAATTTGCTTAAGCACATTTCCAAATACACCAATGCTCTGCCCTAAAATATCTGTGAATTGTTCTTCCAATTGCACAACATTTTCTTTGCCAACAAGGGAATAAATATTGGGTAAATATTGATTTACTAGTGCCTGAAGCTGGCTAAAATAGGAGGGTAATTTTTCTGCCAAGCCAATGCTCTGTTGGACCAATAGCGGAATGAGTAGAAAAAAAGCACCTACGAAAAATAATAGAAATATAAAAATAACACTAGAAGTTGCCCAAAAGCGATTAAATTTCCACTTTTCTAATCTATCAGCAACTGGATCGAGCAAATACGCCAAAACCATGCCGACCACAAAGGGCAATAGGATAGATTTGAATAAATATAATAATAATATTACTCCAAGTGCAAACAGTGCCCAAATTTTTAACTGATTTTTCAAACTCATATTAAGTCTTTTCTTTTTAAGTCTATCACTTGCCTGTTATATATTTTAGCGCTATCAGCACATAAAGCTAGTATAGATAATTTTTAATTCATAACCAAGCCATACATTATGTCAGATAATATTCCAAATTCTAATTCACTTTCTTATAAAAAAGCTGGCGTTGATATTGATGCTGGAAATGCGCTTGTTGAGCAAATAAAACCACTAGTTAAAGCTACCAACCGCTCTGGTGCGGACGGTGAAATTGGCGGCTTTGGCGGCTTGTTTGATCTTAAAGGCGCTGGTTTTATTGACCCAATTCTAGTTGCGGCAAATGATGGGGTTGGCACAAAATTGCGCATTGCTATTGAAAGCGGTGTGCATGAAACAATCGGCATTGATTTAGTTGCGATGTGCGTCAATGATATTATTGTGCAAGGCGCTGAGCCGTTATTTTTCTTAGATTATTTTGCAACAGGAAAACTTGACGTAGAAAACGCCACACAAATTATTGCTGGCATTGCTAATGGTTGTATTGAGGCTGGGTGTGCGCTTATTGGTGGCGAAAGCGCAGAAATGCCCTCAATGTACGCAAAAGATGATTATGATTTAGCAGGTTTTTGTGTTGGGGCGGCGGAACGTGGACAATTATTGCCAAAAACCGACATAAAAGCAGGCGATGTCATTATTTCACTCGCCTCAAGCGGCCCCCACTCAAACGATTATTCGCTTATTCGCAAGATTGTTGAAATTTCTGGTATTAAATATAATGAGCCAGCGCCATTTGATGAGAATTTAACTTTGGGAGAAGCGCTGCTTATTCCAACAAAAATCTATGTAAAACCAATCCTTAAAGCCTTAAAGGAAAATCTAAACATTAAGGCTTTAGCGCATATTACTGGTGGTGGTTTTACGGAAAATATCCCTCGTGTTTTGCCAAAAAATATAAGCGCAAATATTGACCTTAACTCGATTTCTGTACCACCAGTATTTGCTTGGCTTGCTAAAATTGGCGGCATAAAGCAAAGCGAGATGTTGCGCACTTTTAATTGTGGTGTTGGCATGGTGCTTATTGTTGAGAGCGAGTGCGATAATGAGATTGTTACTCATTTTAATAATGAAGGTATGGAAGCAAAAATTATTGGCTCACTTAGTGAGCATAATGGCAATGATGTGAATTATAGCGGCGCTTTAGATTTATAATGAGTGCTGGCAAAAAAAATACTGTCATTTTTATTTCTGGGCGTGGCTCTAACATGGAGCAGCTTATAAAGGCCTCGTTAAGCCCAAATTATCCAGCTAAAATTATTGGTATAATATCAAATAAGCCTGACGCTAAAGGACTAGAAATTGCCAAAGCGCATAATATTAAAATGGCTATTATTTCGCCCAAAGACTTCTCAGGCAAAAAAGCCACTGATGAGGCTATTTCTAAACAATTAGAGCAATGGAATACTGATATTATTTGCCTTGCTGGTTATATGCGCTTGCTGGGGAAAGATTTTTGCAAAAAATGGCAGGGCAAAATCATCAATATCCACCCCTCCCTACTTCCTAGATATAAGGGCTTAGATACTCACCAAAGGGCGCTTGAAGCAGGTGAAATTGAACATGGTTGCACGGTGCATTTTGTAACTTATGAAATGGATGATGGGCCAAATATTGGGCAGGTAATTGTGCCTATTGAAATTGGCGATGATGCAAAGGCACTTGAGAAACGAGTGTTAAAGGCCGAGCATCATTTATATGCTTGGGCGCTTGAGCAAGTGGCATTAGATAAAATAAAATTCTAACCCAACCTATCATTTATTTTGATACAAATAATCGTAATTATTTGTTCGACTTTAATTTTCCCTAGAGTTAGGGTTGCTTTTTGGTAAAGGCAACTAAATGAATATTGCTAATTGGCTTTGGATAATATTACTTGGCATTATATGGGGCTTTTCTTTTCCATTTAATGCAATATTATTAGTTGAATTAAGCCCCTTATGGATTAGTGCCTTAAGGGTTGGCATTGGCGCTTTGGGCTGTTGGGTCATTCTATTAGCACTCAAAAAACCAATACCAACAGATTTAACCCTACTAATCAAAATAATCATTTTAGGAATTATCACATATGCAATTCCGTTTGCGCTCTTTCCTATTGCGCAAATCCATTTATCATCGGGCGTTGCCTCAATCATCAACGCTATGACACCTATCACCACCGTTATAGTTTCGCATATTTGGATCAATGGCGAGAGGGCAACATGGAGCAAAGCGTTTGGCGTTGGTGCTGGCTTTGCAGGTGCTGCGTTTCTGGCAATTCCAGCGCTACAATCTGGGGGCAATTCGCAACTTTGGGCGATGGCTTTAGCTTTTATGGCAACAATAATTTATGCCGCTTCACTTAATTACACTCGGATTAATTTGCCAAAAACTGACCCTACTGCACTAGCGGCTATTGCACTAAGCGGCGCAAGTATTGCCGCTATTCCTATTGCGCTAATATTTGATGGCACTCCAAGTGTTACCAAGCTAGAAACATGGGTTTCATTATTAGGCATTGGTTTAGTTGCCACCGCTTTTGCTTTTCAGGTTATGTATAGGTTATTGCCAAAAGTTGGTGCAACCAATTTTAGTGTTACAACTTTTATTGCGCCAATTTCTGCAATCATTCTTGGGGCAACTCTGCTTGGTGAGCGCTTGCAAATCAGCCATGTTATCGGCATGGCATTTATCTTTTTTGGCCTTTTACTAATAGATGGTCGGATTTTGAAACGCCTGAAACATGGCAAAATGAATAAATCTCCTTAGCTTCATCATTTTGAAATTTCTTTGTGATATTCATAACTATCGAGTTTAGTTAGTGAGAGTAGAGCTTTGGAAAATTCCCCGATTTTTGTTGATATTTTGGTTTTCCTTGCGGCGGCAATTATTATTGTCCCTATTTTTCAGCGTATAAAAGTTAGCCCTATTCTTGGTTATTTAGCTGCTGGGATAATTATTGGCCCTTTTGGCTTAGCACTAATAAATGATAGTGAAAGAGCCCACACTTTAGCTGAATTTGGTGTTGTGTTTTTATTGTTCATGATTGGGCTTGAGCTTTCCCTTGAGAGATTACGCTCTATTGGCATAAAAATATTTTTACTTGGCCTAGCGCAAGTAGTTATTAGCTCTATTGTTCTTAGCCTAATAGCCTATGCATTAGGACTTCCTGCAAAAGCCTCAATAATTATAGGCACAGGGCTTGCGCTCTCTTCAACTGCCTTTGTTATGAAATACCTATCAGAAAAGGGCGAGCGAGCAACTCGCTTTGGTCTAATTGTTTTTGCCATTCTATTAGTGCAAGATTTAGCGGTTGTGCCGTTTCTTATTCTTGTTGATTTGTTGGGCAATGAAGGTTCGTCTTTTGTTGAGGCATTTGGTGGAGCGGCGGTAAGGGGAACTATTGCCCTCATCGTAGTTGTTGTACTTGGGCGAGTTTTACTAAAGCCATTATATAAAATGATTGCCAGCACCAGAAGCTCCGAATTATTCGTAGCGGCTACTTTATTAGTAGTTCTTGGCACTGGCTGGATAATGACACTAGCCGGACTTTCCATGACATTGGGGGCGTTTTTGGCTGGTGTTTTACTTAGCGAAACACAATATCGCCATCAGATAGAAGCTGACATTAGGCCTTTTCGTGGTATTTTACTCGGTCTATTCTTTATGATGATTGGCATGTCGATAGATATTTCTCTTGTCCTTGAGCAGTGGCTAATTATTAGCGGATTGCTAATAGGGCTTTTACTTACCAAAACAATTATTATTGTGATTTTAAGTAAAATCATGGGCAATAAAATTGCAATTTCAATCAAAGTAGGATTAGCGCTAGCGCAAGGTGGCGAGTTTGGTTTTGTAATGTTTGGGGCAGCGCTCACACTTGGATTAATCGCTGTAAACCTAGCAAATATACTCTTGGCAACCATTGCTCTTTCAATGATTGTTACTCCCTTAATGTTTACATTAGGCAAATTTATTGAAGCAAAAATAAATAGGGGAAAAGAAGTTTCAACTGATATAAAAGATAGCGAGGAAAGAGAATTAACTGCTCAAGTTTTAATTGCAGGATTTGGCAGAGTTGGGCAAACAGTTGCCAAAGTTCTTTCCGATGCCAATATTTCTTATATTGCGCTAGATTTAGATCAAAACCGTGTAGCCAAATGTCGCAAAAACGGCATGAATGTGTTTTATGGTGATGCGGATCAAATCAAAGTTTTGCAATCAGCAGGTGCAGATCAGGTGCAGGTTGCTGTTATTACGCTTGATAATAAAATCACTTCGAAAAATGCTGTAAGTTCCTTACGTAAAAGCTACCCTCAATTACCAATTTATGTACGTGCAAAAGATCGCAAGCAAGGCCGCATATTAGAGGAAGCAGGCGCAAGCGCTATGGTTTCTGAAGCGGCGGAAGCCAGCTTACAACTTGGCTCAATAGTTTTAGCATCACTAAATGTTAGCGCCGATGAAATTGCTTCTGTGATGGACGACTATCGAGAAGATGATTATGCCCTGTTAGAAGAAATAATTAGCGCTTAACTAAAGCGCTAATTTCTCTTTCAAAATTTTATTCACCGCTTGTGGATTAGCTTTACCTTGAGAAGCTTTCATTACTTGCCCAACAAACCAGCCAATAAGTTGTGGTTTTAATTTCACCTTTTCAACTTGCTCAGGGTTGGCGCTAATGATTTCATCAATCATTTTTTCAATCGCACCAGTATCGCTTACCTGTTTCATTGAGCGTTTTTCAACAATATCAGCAGGGTCGCCGCCCTCACCCCAAACGATTTCAAATAAGTCTTTGGCAATTTTACCAGAAATATCACCACTTGAAATAAGGTCAATAATACCGCCAAGTTGCTTTGCGCTAATTGGGGAATTGCTAACGTCTAATTCTTCTTTTGCTAAACGTCCAAAAAATTCATTTATTACCCAGTTGGCACTAAGCTTGCCGTACCGCCCTTTTGCTACATTTTCAAAAAAATCTGCGTTCGATCGAGAACTTATCAATACTGAAGCATCATACGATGTAATGCCATATTCACTCACAAATCTATCGTGTTTTTCATCTGGTAATTCGGGTAAATCCTTTGCCAAAGCTGCGACAAATTCATCATCAAATTCTAGTGGAAGCAAATCTGGATCTGGAAAATAGCGATAATCATGGGCTTCTTCTTTTGATCTCATGGAGCGAGTTTTTCCGCTCTTAGAATCAAACAAGCGAGTTTCTTGATCAATCTTGCCACCATCTTCAAGTATATCAATTTGGCGACGGGCTTCATATTCAATCGCCGCAACTGCAAAGCGCATTGAATTGACATTTTTAATCTCGCAACGTGTGCCAAATTCACCCCCTGGGGAACGCACAGAAACATTGATATCGGCACGTAATGAGCCTTGTTCCATATTGCCATCGCATGTGCCTAAATAGCGCAATATTGTTCTGATTTTTGCAATATATGTTCGGGCTTCTTCGCTTGATCTAATGTCAGGCTTTGATACGATTTCCATTAGTGCAACGCCTGAGCGATTAAGATCAATGAAACTCATATTTGGGTGCTGATCGTGAATTGATTTCCCTGCGTCTTGCTCAAGGTGCAATCGCTCAATACCAATTTCAACTTCGCCATCTTTGCCCATATCAAGATAGACAATGCCCTCGCCGACAATCGGGTCTTTGAATTGTGAAATTTGATAGCCCTGCGGCAAATCAGGATAAAAATAATTCTTACGATCAAAAATCGAACGATTATTAATTTTGGCTTTTAGCCCTAAGCCAGTGCGCACTGCTTGGCGCACGCATTCTTGATTTATTGTTGGCAATATACCGGGCATTGCCGCATCAACAAATGACACATTAGAATTTGGCGCATTGCCAAACTTAGTGGAAGATCCTGAAAATAATTTTGATTCGGATGTTACTTGCGCATGGATTTCTAATCCGATTACCATTTCCCAATCACCTGTCGCCCCCTTGATGAATTTTTTAGGATCTGGCGTTCTTGTATCTACTAAGCTCATTTTCTTCTCTATATCTTACTTAAGTTTTCGGGCGGCAATAATGCCCTTTTCAAAATTGATGTTCCACTCAATCAGGTTGCGCCAAGTCATTTCAGCCTGATCATCATCAAGCCCCAACGCCAATGCTCTTTTGCGAACTTTTGCAATTACTGCTTCTATTCGTTCAGCATCAAACGCCTCATGCGGATCATTTTTGAGTTCCGCCATACGAGTTACATAAGTATGGCGTTC
>JAJRPR010000175.1 GCA_024280655.1 Alphaproteobacteria bacterium
CCCTCAACATGTAATAGGGCAAGATTATAAATTGCTTCAATATGACCTAAATCTGCGGCTTTTTTGAATAATTGCGCTGCTCTTTCACGGTTTTTTGGCACACCATCTCCTGCTTGATAAAGCAGTGCTAATTCAAAAGTTGCGTTAATATCGCCTGTTTTATCGGCTAACATATACCAATTTGCTGCAAGGGCTGAGTTTTTTGCAACGCCTAATCCGTTGGCATAAATTTGTGCTATGAGGGTTTGCGCTGATGCTTCTCCTAGCTCTGCTCGTGGCAGTGCTAGTTGTAATGCCGTTAAGAAAAAGCCACGTTGAAATGCGCCATACGCTTTATCTGTTGGTACACGTGGTCCAAAAATTTCTTGCGATATTTTACTGGCTTCACTTATATCTTCGTTAGCTTTTGCCGCTGAAAACATGAATGCTGAAAGCATGAATAATGACGTAAGTATAATTACTAGGGTTTTTGATAAAAATAATTTCATCTTGATAAAAACTCTATCATTTCTTTTGCACTTGAAAAATCAGTGAAATTAAAAGCCAAAAATTCAGTTTGTGGATTATTGCTCAAATCTTTATTTTTAATATTATAAATTGCTGGCACTTCAAATGTTTTTACCCACCAATTAGCTAAATCAAAACTATTATCTTCCTCTGCATCGGTTTCAGCAAAAAACACATAATCAACGCCCAATTCACCTTTTTCCATCGCCTCGTGTTTGTTAGTAATATTGCCAGCACCAACTATCAGATCAGGCTTTAACTCCTCAAGAGCCGCTTTAATGAGCTTTATATCCCTATCAATATGAACGCCATCAGCACCAATATTTTTTGTCAAATTTGGCTCATTATCCAATAATAGCGCACAATCATGCGCCTTTGTTATTGGAAGGATTTGTTTTGCAATTTGCTCGTATTTTGTTTGCTCATGCCCTTTAGACAATAATAAAGCAGCAACTGGAACATTGCTAAGCAATTCAGCAATGTTTTGCAAAAGCTGTTTAATTTTTCCATTTGCTGGAATTATGATAAATATTTGTTGATCCATGAAATGTCTTAAAGCTCTAAATATTGGCAAAACTTAGATGTTGTTTTGGGCTAATTTTTATCCCGATTAGTTTTTAGCGCTTCAATAGCAGGAAGTGGTTTGCCCTCCATCCATTCAAGAAAAGCTCCTCCAGCGGTTGAAATATAAGTGAAACTATCACTAACACCAGCTTTTGCAAGCGCTGCCACCGTATCGCCGCCTCCAGCAACTGAAACTAAATCATTAAATTTGGTGCGTTTGGCTACATGTTTTGCTATTTCAATAGTTCCGGCATCAAATGGTTCATATTCAAATGCCCCTAAAGGGCCATTCCAAATAACTGTCTTTGCTTCGTCAATCGCACCCTTTATGCGCTCAATGGAGGCTGGGCCAATATCTAAAATCATGCCATTTGGATCGATAGCATCAAGTCCATAAAAGCGATGTTTGGCATTTGCCTTAAACTCCCAAGCAACATTAGCATCGATTGGTAGAATTATTGCACAATGTTCTTTATCGGCTTTATCCATAATTTTATTAGCAATACCTGCCAAATCCCTCTCGCATAAAGAATTGCCAATGCCTATTCCCATTGCATAAAGAAAAGTATTTGCCATGCCGCCGCCAATCACCAAACCATCAACTTTTTTAAGTAGGTTTTCTATCAAATCAATTTTACTAGAAACTTTTGCTCCACCAATTATGGCAATCACTGGGTGGCTCGGATTATCTAAACCAGAAGATAGCGCTCTAAGCTCTCTTTGCATGGCTCGCCCCGCATAGGAGGGCAATAGATGCGCAAGGCTTTCAGTTGAAGCATGGGCACGATGGCTTGCTGAAAAAGCGTCATTTACGTATATTTCGCCCAAACTTGCCATACGCTTGGCTAATTCTTTGTCGTTTTTTTCTTCGCCCTCATGAAAGCGAGTATTTTCCATTAAAAAGACTGAACCAAGCGGCGCGTCATCAATTATTTTCTTAGCCTCGCTAACGTCATTCCAGTTGGTTTTTATAAAAATAACCTTGTGATTAAGAACTTCCTCAACCGCACTTACCACCTGCTCAAGCGACATTGCAGAATTAACTTGTCCATTGGGGCGAGAAAAATGAGAAAGCAAAATAGCCTTGCCATTCATTTTTATAATATCTCGAATGGTTGGCACAGAACGAGAAACCCTAGTGCTATCAGTTACCTTGCCGTCCATAATTGGTAAGTTAAAATCTACCCGAACCAATACATTTTTATGTCTAAGGCTTACATCATCAAGATTAGGTAAATTATACATAATGCGCTCCGTGTGGTTCGTAATTCTTAAAAAACGACTCTTAAACATAGTCTATAAGTTTTATGAGAATAATTCAAACAAAAGGGACAAAATTTTATGAATGTGAAGGGGTTATTCTTTTACATCCCAATAGGGCTGTCCAGCAAAGCGTTCTATCAAAAAATCGATAAAGGTCCGCACTCGTTTTGAGAGATGGCGGGTTTGGGGGTAAACAAGATAGGCATTTAGATGTGGAATTGAGTAATTTTTTAATATAGGCAGAAGTGTTTTATTTTGTAGGCTTTGGCTTATAATAAAGGTCGGCAATATCGCAATTCCGTGACTAGACAGTACCATATTTTGCAAGAAATCACCATTATTTGCTATCATTTTTATAGGGACTTTTACGCTTTGTACCTGCCCATCTATGCCTATGAACTTCCAAGCATTTCCGCTTGAATATGCATAATGTAATCCTGAGTGAGTTTTTAACTCTTTGGGGTGTTGTGGCGTGCCATTTTTTGCCAAATAATTAGGGCTTGCACAAATACGCATTTCTATGGGGGCAATTTTACGTGCTATTAGCTCCGAGTCTTTAAGATCCCCTATACGGATAGCAAGGTCATATCCCTCTTCAATTAAATCAACCTGTCTATCTGAAAAATTCAAATTAATTTTTATGCCTGAATGTTGTTTAGCGAAATCATCAATCGCTGAGGTGAGATGTAATAAGCCAAATGATGAAGGCACGGCTACATTTATAGGTCCTTTTAATGCTAATAAATTACTTGAAATATCCGCATCTAATTCTGATACGTCACTTAAAATTTGCGTAGCACGTTGATAATAGCTGCGCCCAACCTCTGTAAGGCTAGAGGTTCTTGTTGTGCGGGTTAATAAAGTCACACCTAGCCGACGTTCTAATTCTGAAAGCCTTCGGCTGATGGCTGATTTAGCAATGCCAAGTTGGTCAGCGGCTTTACTAATACTGCCTGCGTCAACAATTTTGACAAA
>JAJRPR010000176.1 GCA_024280655.1 Alphaproteobacteria bacterium
ATCAATCCCAATAACATCTCCAGAGATAATTTTTTTATTGACCGATTTTGCTTCTATTTCATTCAAAGTTACCAAATATGATTTTGCTTTTCTATGAACATATTTAAGCGCAATCGCCTCTAAATCAGCTTGTTTATATCGCTCTCTTAGGCTCGTCTTAGCCGAAAAAACTACTGGTCCAAATTCATTCGAATAACATAAAAAATCAAAATTAACATTTGGCACAAAAACAACCTGTGCTTGAAAGAATAAAGGCTTGATCCCTTCAAGATAAAAAATACTAGCTAATAAATACTCAAAAACTGCCCCATTAATATTATTATTCTTTTTTGGATTATTTTCGTAAGTCGTCCAATTTTTAGAGATAAAATTCGATGGGGAGGAATATTCAATATCAAGAATTTTTGGGAATAGTTCTTCAAACAGTTTAGCACTACTCCCTCCATTAGGAATAATATTCAAATCACGCAGTTTTGACATTATCAACTTTTCTATTATCTAAGGCTTTAACAATCTCACCTGCAAAGGCTTGTATAGCAGGAATAGCAACAGAATTACCCAACTGTTTCATTGCTTGAGTAGCAGAAACTGGGAACGTAAAATCATCAGGAAACCCTTGCATTAAAAGGCCTTCTTTTGCACCAATTCTGACAATATTATCATCGACCTTATAACTATCCCAATTCCTTCGATCCGTAATTAGCGACCCTCTACCACCAACCCTAAGGGTGTAGCCAATTTCCTTCTCACATTTACCATTTAACACATCACTCATTGTAAATTTTAATGGCAATTTTTGTGGTTGATTAATCTTTGCACCATTTTTGAACCCAATCATAAACAAGCGAGGTCTATGTTGAGGCAAACCATAGTCGCTTGCTTTAACCAAAAAATGTTGGAACGAATACCCTCTATCTAAAAGAGAATTTCTAATTGTTTCAAAAGTATTGCCATCATCATGCTTATATAAATGTCTTACATTTTCTAAAAAAAATGCATCGGGGGATTTTTTATCAATTATTTCTAATATTTTGAAAAATAATGTTCCCCTAGTATCAAAAAAACCTTTTTTAAACCCAGCTTGGGAAAATGGCTGGCAAGGAAAACCAGCGCACAAGATATTAAAAGTTGGAATATTCTCTATTTTTACAAGATTTATATCGCCTGCAAAATTTTCTTCTTTAATTTGATGATTTTCTAAATATGTTTTTCTCGCATGTAAATCCAACTCGCTGGCAAACACACATTGCGCTCCCACATTACTAAACGCATAGTGAAACCCCCCAATACCAGCAAACAAATCTATGAATTTATACATCTTTCCCCTCAATATCTATTGCTAGAACAAAAAGCGAACGCTGTAAAGGCTAATTATCCAAAAAGCTCCGCAATTTGCGGCTACGACTCGGATGTTTCAACTTCCGCAAAGCCTTTGCCTCAATTTGGCGGATACGCTCACGAGTAACCGAGAATTGCTGCCCAACTTCTTCAAGCGTGTGATCGGTGTTCATGCCAATGCCAAAGCGCATACGCAATACTCTTTCTTCACGTGGCGTAAGCGACGCCAGCACTCTTGTGGTGGTATCACGCAGGTTCGAGTGAATAGCGCTTTCAATAGGTTGTTGTGCGTTAGTATCAGGAATGAAATCACCAAGATTACTATCTTCTTCATCACCTATTGGCGTTTCAAGCGAAATAGGCTCTTTGGCAATTTTTAGAACTTTACGCACCTTATCAAGCCCCATTTGCAGCTTAACACTAAGCTCTTCTGGTGTTGGCTCACGTCCAATTTCGTGTAACATTTGACGAGAAGTGCGCACAATTTTATTGATAGTTTCAATCATATGTACAGGAATACGAATAGTTCTTGCTTGATCAGCGATTGAGCGGGTTATCGCTTGGCGTATCCACCATGTTGCATAGGTCGAGAATTTATAGCCACGACGATATTCAAATTTATCAACCGCTTTCATAAGACCAATATTGCCCTCTTGAATAAGATCAAGAAATTGCAAACCACGATTTGTGTATTTTTTAGCAATAGAAATAACAAGGCGTAAATTTGCTTCAACCATTTCTTTTTTAGCTATTGCGGCTTCTCTCTCGCCCTTTTTCACCTTGTTCACCAACTGACGGAACTGATCAATATCTAAGCCCGTTTCAGTAGCTAGTGTATGAATTTCTGAACGTAAATCTTCAATAGTGTCATATTCACGCTTAACAAATTCACCCCAGCCCTTACCAACAATAGTTGAAACTTTTTCTGTCCAATCAGGATCAAGCTCACCACCATAATAGGCTTCAAGAAATTTCTCACGCTTAATGCCATAAGATTCAGCAAGACGCAAAAGCCGCCCCTCGGTGCGCATCAAACGCTTATTAATATCATAAAGTTGCTCAACTAAGCTTTCAATACGGGAATTATTAAGCGCTAAAGATTTCACATGTTTAATAACATCTTCATGCAAAACCCCAAGTTTTTTCACTTCCGCTGACTTAAGATCACGAGCCGCTAATTTATCTTCTGTATGCCTATCTTGAATTTTACGCATTTTGACATAGATTTTGGCAATCGCATCAAATGTTTCAACTGTTTGCGGTTTTAATTCCGCTTCCATTGCCGAAAGAGAAAGATTTGCTTCAAAATCTTCATCATCATCTTCTTCATCATCATCATTATGTAATAATTCACCATCAGCCCCAATAACACCATCACCAATGGCGCTACTTCTTGGCGCAGGAGTTGCAACTACTGCTTTATCATCAGTTTCACCATCGGCATTAGTAACAGCAACCGCAGAAACTTGCTTAGCATCAGGCCCTGCATAAGTTGCATCAAGATCAATAATATCTCGCAACAAAATTTCTTCTTCATTTAGCTGATCACGCCAAATAATAATCGCCTGAAAAGTAAGCGGGCTTTCGCAAAGGCCAGCGATCATAGTTTCTCGACCTGCCTCAATACGTTTGGCTATTGAAATTTCGCCTTCACGAGAAAGCAATTCAACCGTGCCCATTTCACGCAAATACATACGAACAGGATCATCGGTTCTATCAGATCCAGCCCGAGCATTAGAATTAGCTGCAACTGCTGTTCCTGTTGTTACTGTAGCAACTGCCGTTCCTTTAGCGTCTTTTTCACTCTCAGGATCTGCAATATCTTCTTCGTCAATAACATTTACGCCCATCTCAGAGAACATAGACATCATATCTTCAATTTGCTCAGAAGTTACCTGATCGCTAGGAAGCACACCATTAATTTCTTCGTAAGTAACATAAGTGCGTTTCTTTGCCAGCTTAATCAATTTTTTTACCGCAGCATTATCAAGATCCAATAAAGGTCCATCTGCTACTTCACTTGATTCTTGTGATTTTTTACTTTGTTTTGTCTCTGCCTTAGTAACCATAAGTTTCTCCAAAAGCATTTTTGCTTTTATTTTGCCGCAACGCTATTAATCCTGATATTGTCATGACACAATTATAGATAAAGCGAGGTTAACAAATTAATCCTAATAATTTGAATTTCATTCATAGCCTAGCTCGTACCTGAAGTTGATTAGTTTTTACAACGCACAAAAACACCTCACCACAAAACTGTTAATTAAAAAACTTGCCCCAATTAAAAAACTTGGCTCTTAATTAAAAAACTTGCGCTGTGCGCCCAGATAATGAACCAAACCCCTCGATCAATGCCTCTTTGCCATCAACAGTTGCAATTTGATTTTGTATGTCTCGCAGCTTTTCAAGATTTTCTTCGCTTAAATCGTTACCAAGCGCTATTTCTGCTACCTTCAACTCTCTATTTAGTTGAACTGATTTGTAATGCAAGGCTAAAGCGTGTTTTAATCCAGTTTCAGCGTCGATTTTTGCGATTTGCGCCCCAGATTGCCAAATTCCTTGCCTATCTAGCATCTTTTGCATCTTTTCAAGTAATTTAGCAAAACCCTTTTTAGCTATTTTTTCGCTTAATTCCGCCCCTAAAATATCTGAATTATCAGCAACAATATCTATTATCAACGATAATATTTCGCTCGCTTGCCTGCTTTCAAACTCAATATTGGCTAAAGTTTCAAGCCGCTCTAATGTTAAATCAGGGTGATTAACCAGACAAATAATAATACTCGCCTCTCGTGCGCTCACATTTTGTTTAGCACTAGCTTTTAACAAAGGAGAATTTTTTAACGCATCAGAGGCAGCAATAGATTTTGCTCCTCTTTTGTCTTTTTTATTAGAATTAAAAGAATATTGTCCTTTATTTTTAATATAAGAGGGTGCAAAAAACTCACGCAATTTTTCATTAAATGCTTGCACATAATGATGACGCACCGATTGATCAGCAATCATCGCAGTGCGTTTTTTGAGACGTAATTCAAGTGCTGCACGAGCTTCAGGAGTTTGCGGCACAACTCCGCCAGCCTCCAAATTAAACACCATTTGGGAAAGCGGCAATGCGCTATCTATCATTTTAGCAAAGATATCTCGCCCCTGTTTTACAATAATATCATCTGGATCTTGCCCCTCAGGCAAAGTTACAAAACGAATAGACTTGCCAGCGCTAAGCCTTTCAAGCGCAACATCAACAACTCGAGCTGCCGCCTTTTTACCAGCAATATCACCATCAAAACATAATATTGGCACATCTTTCATACGCCATAAAAGCCCTAAATGATCGGTAGTTAAAGCAGTACCAAGCGGCGCAACACTTGCATCAAAACCCGCACCAACTAGCGCAATAACATCGGTATAGCCCTCAACCACAATGAGCGGCTTGCCATCATAAGCGGCTTGGCGAGCTCCTTGCCCATTATAAAGGGTCTTTCTTTTGTGGAACAATTCAGTTTCTGGCGAATTGAGATATTTTGCAGGCACATCGGACGAAAGCGCTCGCCCACCAAAAGCAATTATACGCCCCCGAAAATCCTTAATCGGAAACATCACCCGATTGCGAAAACGATCATAAGGAACGGCAATATCATCACCATGCACCACTAATCCTGTGGCAATTAAATCATTTGCTGATACGCCATTTTGCGCCAAATGCTCTTTTAAGCCATTGCGGCTTTGCGGGGCAAAACCAATATTAAAATGATTTTGCATGGCAGGAGTGATATTTCTCTCATGTAAATACCCACGTGCCCTTGCACCAATATTATCACTAAGCGCCGCCTCAAAATATTTTGCCGCCATTTCCATAACATCAAATAAAGAACGGCG